>JABUSV010000233.1 GCA_021442555.1 Pseudobutyrivibrio sp.
GTAAGGCAACGGACTCTGACTCCGTCATTTCAAGGTTCGAATCCTTGTGGGCCAGCTTTTAGACCTAAAGTTTTTTGCTTTAGGTCTTTTTTTACGTAATGGATTTTAGTGATGTTATTTATTTAGAGGACATGAGATATGTACGAGTACAAAGCAAGAGTTGGATTTAGCAACGTTGGACCAGATCATAAGCTAAAGATGTATGCACTTATGAATATTTTACAGGATGCTACATGCTTCCATTCTGACAGTATTGGATATGGAGTGGAGTATTTGGCACCACAGGGTATGGGTTGGTTTGTTACCAATTATGAGGTTCATGTGAAGAGAATGCCATCCTATGGTCAGGAGGTGACAGTCAGAACCTATGCCATCAGTTTCAGAGGCATGTTAGGAAACAGATGCTTTGAAGTATTAGATGATACTGGTGAAGTGATTGCATATGCAGCATCTATGTGGGTGCTTATGGATTTGAAAAGACTTGCTCCTGTCAGAGTACCGCAGGAAATGATTGAAGCATATCAGGTAGACCCTGCTCTTCCTTATCATTTTTCCAATAAAAAAATACGCCCGGTTGAAGGCAGCAAGATAGTCGGAAGCTTTGTTGTAGACAAGATGTATATTGATACCAACAGTCACATGAACAATTCGATATATATAGATGTAACCAGCAGATTTTTGCCAGAAGGTTTTTACCCAGGTTCAATTATGATAAACTATAAGAAGGCAGCGCAGTTAGATGACGAATTACAGATTAAGGTGGCTGTCATGGAGGATGGATACCAGGTCCTTCTTACGAAAGATGATGAGATTTATACAATAGTGGAGTTTACAATATGATTATAGTTGGGGAATATACAACTCTTAAGATTGAAAAAAAGGTAGACTTTGGTGTTTACCTTACAGATGGTGCAGAGCGTGTTTTGTTACCCCAAAAACAGGTTCCTGCAAATGCTGCAATAGGCGACAGTCTTGAGGTATTTATATACAACGATTCTAATGATCGAAAGATTGCTACTGTCAACAAGCCAAAGCTAACTTTAGGCCAAATGGGTGTACTTACTGTTAGTCAGATGAACAAAGTAGGAGCATTTTTGGATTGGGGGTTGGAAAAGGATTTATTTCTTCCTTTTAAAGAGATGACAAGACAGCCTTCTGAAAATGATGAGATCCTGGTTCGCGTTTATAGCGATAAGAGCGGTCGTTTGTGTGCATCAATGAAAGGTCTGTATGAATTACTTTCAAAAAATCCTCCTTATCATGTTGGGGATGAAGTGGAAGCAAGAATATATGAATTTGGTCATGACTTCGGAACCTTTGTTGCAATAGAAGACAAATATTCGGCAATGATTCCACGCCATGAGGATACTACACGCTTTAGAGTGGGAGATGTTGTGATGGTAAGAATCACTGGCATCAAGGAAGATGGCAAGTGCGATGTTACCCTAAGGGATAAAGCGTATGTTCAGATGGATGAAGATGCCAGGCGACTTTATGATATTATAGAGAGCTTTGCTGGAGTATTACCTTTTTCAGAAAAAGCATCTCCAGAGGTAATAATGAGAGAAACAGGTATGTCTAAAGCAGCTTTTAAGAGAGCAGTAGGCAGATTATATAAGGAACGCAAAATCACCTTGGAAGGTGGCAAAATCAGAAAGGCATAATGTTATGTATGATGTTGCGATTATAGGCTCAGGTCCAGCGGGGCTTACGGCGGCGATTTACGCAAAAAGAGCAGGACTTACTACTATTGTTATATCAGCTTCACCAGTCACAGGTGGTCAGATATTAAATACCTATGAGGTTGACAATTATCCAGGTCTTAAGGGAATAAGTGGTCTGGAGCTTGGCCACAAATTTGGAGATCATGCAATAGAGCTTGGCGCGGAATTTGCCAGAGGAAGAATACAGTCTGTTTCCAAGGGAAAAAATGGGTTTAAGCTTGCAACGAAAAAAGGAGACTACGAGGCTAAAACAGTAGTACTTGCCATGGGCTCATCCAATAAAAAGCTTGGATGCAAAGGAGAAGATGAACTGTGCGGCATGGGGGTATCATATTGTGCAACCTGCGATGGCGCTTTTTTTAAGGATAAGACAGTTGCCGTTGTTGGTGGAGGAGATGTTGCATTGGAAGATGCTTTGTATATGTCGAAGCTTTGCAAAAAAGTATACCTTATACACCGTAGAGATGAGTTCAGGGGGGCAGCAGTCCTGCAGGAACAGGTCAAAAATAATTCAAATATAGAGATAATATACAATAGTACTGTTAGTTCCATTGATGGCAACGGCAAAGTTGAGAGTATTATTGTTAATGACAAAATTACAGGTGAAGCACATACTTTGTATGTCGAAGGTGTTTTTATAGCGGTAGGTACATCGCCTAATACTACAGGAATAGTCGGATTGCCAGAATGTGATGGGGCAGGATATATTGTGGCACAGGAAATGGGAACTACCAGTATACCTGGTGTTTTTGCAGCAGGTGACGTTAGAACAAAGGCTTTAAGGCAAGTAATAACAGCCTGCGCAGACGGAGCTAATTGTATTACATCTGTGCAAAACTATCTTGCTGGTTTGTAACAAATTTGTAACAAATCTCGTTACAAACTTGACATTTTATTATTTTCTAAGTATAATAACCGAGTAATTGCAATAGTTTCGTAATATTTCGGAGGTTAGTCCAATGAATTTAAATAATAAAAAGAGGGTCAGCTATGCGCTTGCTACATGTGTTTTAATGTCAGCTTTGGCATTCGATGCTCAGGCTAACAATGCTACAGCAGGTATTACAGCAGCAGCGGCTGGAGCTCAGGAGGTCGCATCTTATTCTGCTTTCGCTGGCATGACTCTTGCAGTAAACGATATTCTTTCAGATTCCAATAGTGTTGCATTGGCCAATGTAGCATTGATAGAAGCCAGCAGAGCTGAAGAAGTAGCCATGGGTGAGTATGCAGGCATAGCCATAGCTCAGGTTGATGATTTCTTATATGTAAGAGAAGAGGCTGGTAATACTGAGGGTTATGTTGGTAAGCTTTACAACAATTCTGCTGCTACAGTATCTGATACTGTTACAGATGAGGAAGGTCAGGAATGGTTACTGATTACATCTGGAGAGGTAACAGGATATGTTAAGAGCGATTATATAGTTCAGGATAACGAAGAACTTGTAAAGGAAGCATCTCGTCGAGTTGCCAAAGTTGAATGTGAGACACTTTTTGTCAGAGAAGAGCCTAATACAGAGTGCGATATTATAGATATGGTTCCATACAGTGATGACCTTACAGTTATAGGTGAGGATTTCATTGAGGATGGCTGGGCAGAGGTTACCTGTGATGCAGGTATAGGTTATGTTAGTACAGAGTATGTGTCATTGTACACAGAATATACTCTTGGTGAGACCAAGGAAGCAGAGCAAAGAAGAATTGCCAAGGAAGAGGCTGCACGTAAGGCTGCACAGGAAGCTGCAGCTAAAAAGCTTGCGCAACAGAAGAAGACTAGTGAGGCATCATCTTCTGATTCTTCACAGCAGGCGGCTGCACCGGTTTATACTGATGTAGACAGTGGAGCAGGCAGCTCAGTTATTTCTTATGCTTCACAGTTTTTGGGCAATCCATATGTATATGGTGGATCATCACTTACTAATGGAACAGACTGTTCGGGATTTGTAATGAGTGTGTATGCGAACTTTGGAGTAAGCTTACCTCACTCATCTGCAGCTGACAGAAGTGTTGGTTATGCAGTAGATGCATCAAGCATTCAGCCAGGTGATATTGTATGTTACTCTGGTCATGTGGCTTTATATGCTGGTGGTGGACAGATTATCCATGCATCAAATAAGAACACTGGTATTATCTACTCAGATATGAACTATCAGAAGGTACTTGCAATCAGAAGAATATTCTAAGTGGGTTTTATTACACAATTAATATTAAAATATTCAGACGTCGACCTTTTGGCCGACGTCTTGTTTTTTGACCATTATTCTACATGTTGCACAAAAAGAGTAAAATTAATATAAATGATCTTTTCTAAAAGGATTCGCTTTGTAATAATTTGTCCACAGAAATAAGCGTGAAACAGCAGTAAATATGCACTTGTACACGATTTATCCACGTTATCCACAGGCTATTGAAGCAAATGATACGAGTTATCCACAATTTGGAGGAACGATTGTTTTGTATGAATTCTATAAAAAAGGAAAAATGTCATATTGATGGTTGACAAATAAAGTGTAGTTCTTCTGTCTGAAAAGTTGATTAAAATATATGCAAAAAGCTAAATTTTGTTCGAGTTCACAACAAATACACAGTTTTCAATTGTGTTAAATTTGCTAAATGTAGAATTTGCATAAAAAAGTATGCCAAACTACTTCCCTTTATTGTTTATTTATATTATGATGTAGCCATGATATGTATAAATCTATGCAAAATAGGATTATGCGATTGTTGATTTTGTATAGTTAATAAAGAAGAAGGAGTACGATAGATGATTTCCAATCAGATTTTGCAGAACACCATTGATGGGCTTCATAATTTAACTAAAGTTGATTTTGCTGTTATGGATTCAGATGCTAGTGTTTTGGCCGCTACATTCAATGACTTGGATGCGCTTGTAGACCCGGTAACTGTATTCGCTGCCTCAGAGGCAGATAGTCAGACAGCTCTGGGATATCATTTTTTTAAAGTATTTGATGAGCAGCAATTAGAGTTTGTTGTTTTGTCCAAGGGTGATACAGATGAGGCTTCTATTTTAGGAAAAGTTGCTACATTCCAGATTCAGGAGCTAATGGTTGCCTATAAGGAGAGATTCGATAAGGATAACTTCATCAAGAACCTACTCCTTGATAATCTTCTTTTAGTAGATATATATAACAGATCAAAGAAGCTGCACGTTGATATTAATGCTAAGCGTGTGGTTATGGTTGTAGAGGTCGGACCAAACAAGGATGGAGATGAATTGGACAGAGTTCGTTCGGTGTTTGGTGGTAAAACAAGAGATTTTGTTACAGCAGTAGATGAGCGTAACATTATCGTTGTTAAGGAAGTTAATGACGGTGATACCAACGCTGATATAGATAAGATTGCTGCAGTGATTATTGATGCATTCCATGATAAGGAATCTAAACACGTGCGTGTGTCATACGGAACAGTGGTTTCAGAGATTAAGGAAGTATCAAAATCATACAAAGAGGCCAATATGGCGATGGATGTTGGAAAGATATTCTTTGCTGAGAAGAATATCATTGCTTACTCTGCACTTGGAATAGGCCGTTTAATCTATCAGCTTCCAATCCCACTTTGCAAGATGTTTATTTCAGAGATTTTTGAAAACAAATCCCCAGATGATTTTGACGAAGAGACACTTGTTACCATTAACAAGTTTTTTGAGAACAGCTTAAATGTTTCAGAGACATCAAGACAGCTGTATATTCACCGTAATACTTTGGTGTATAGACTTGATAAGCTTGAAAAGAGTACAGGCTTGGACCTCAGAGTGTTTGAAGATGCCATTACTTTCAAGATTGCTCTTATGGTAGTTAAATACATGAAGTATATGGAAGATGAAAAGTTTTAAAGAAAGAGGGAGAATATTGTGATTCGACTTGATCATGTCAGCAAATCATATATTGAGGGTATTCCTGCCCTCAATGATGTGACTATGCATATTTTACCAGGCGAATTTGTTTTTATCGTCGGTGATAGTGGATCCGGTAAGTCAACGCTTATCAAACTTCTTCAAAAGGAGTTAGAGCCTACAAAGGGCAGAATATATATTAACGGTCAGGATCTTAAGAAAATCAAACATAGTAAAGTTCCAAAGTACCGTCGTAACATTGGAGTAGTATTCCAAAACTTTAGATTATTACCAGACCGTAATGTTTATGATAATGTTGCATTTGCATTAAAGGTTGTTGAAGCTCCAAACAGAGATATTAAGGCAAAGGTTCCTAACATGTTGTCAATGGTAGGGCTTGCAGCAAAATATAAGTCTAAGCCACATCAGCTGTCAGGTGGTGAACAGCAAAGAGTTGCCATTGCAAGAGCACTGGTTAATGAACCAAAGATTTTGTTGGCTGATGAGCCTACAGGTAACCTTGATAATACCAATGCCTGGGAGATAATGCATCTTCTTGAGGACATCAATGCCAAGGGTACTACTGTCGTTGTAGTTACTCATAATATGGAGATTGTCAAGGCTATGAATAAACGCGTTATTACCATCAAAAAAGGAGCGGTAGTAAGCGATGTAGGAGGTGAAGGCTTTGAAGATTAGTACTTTCTTCTACAATTTTGGACAAGGCCTTAAAAATATATGGCGTAATAAGATGTTTTCCATGGCATCCATAGCTACAATGTCGGCATGTATTTTTTTGTTTGGAATATTTTATTCTATTGGAACCAATTTCTCTGCAATGGTTAAGACTGCGGAAGAAGGTGTTGCGGTAACAGTATTCTTTGATGAGGGGATATCGGCTGAGCGCATTCAGGAGATTGGTGATGAGATAGGTAAGCGACCAGAGGTGGCTAAATACTATTTTGTTTCAGCGGATGAAGCCTGGGAGACATTTAAGGTGGAATATTTTGATGGTAACGAGGATCTGGCGGCAGGCTTTGCAGATGATAATCCTTTGGCAAATTCTGCAAACTATGAGATATATCTTTCTGATGTTTCAATGCAACCTACACTTGTCTCGTTTTTAGAGGGCTTGGATGGTGTCAGACAGGTAAATCAGTCTGAGGTTGCAGCCAAGACTTTGACAGATATTAACAGCTTAATTGCTCTTATTTTTATGAGTATCGTTATTATTTTACTTGCGGTGTCAGTATTCCTTATTAGCAATACAGTAACTGTTGGTATCTCAGTACGGAAGGAAGAGATAGCAATTATGAAACTTATTGGAGCCAAGGATGCTTTCGTAAGACAGCCATTTTTGGTTGAGGGTATATTTATTGGTTTAATTGGGTCTGTTATTCCACTGGTCCTGCTTTATTTTCTATATGAGCAGGTGGTGGTATATATTGCATCACAGTTTAACTTTTTAAGTAGTATGATTACATTCTTGCCAGTAGAAACAATATTTCAGAATCTTGTTCCGGTATCACTGATACTTGGACTTGGAATAGGATGGTTGGGAAGTAGAATTACATTACATAAGCATCTTAGAGTGTAGTGGTATTTCATGAGAAAACGTATTGTTAGGACTATAGCTTTGATATTAAGCTTTACGATTATGTATGCAGCTTCGTATACAAGTTTTGCTACCGAAAATACCGGTTCATCGCAGGAGTCTGTCTCTGATGCGGAAGATTCAAAAGAGGAAGAGGCTGAGAAAAAACGTAAAGCAAAAGAAGAAAAACAAAAAGCCGTTGACAGAGCGCAGGCAGCTTATGAACAGGCTCAAAAAGAAAAAGAACAATTAGAGGGTGCCTTAGCGAATGCTGAGGCACTTGTTAATGATTTAAAAACTTCAAAAAAGAATACAGAAGACAAGATTAAGGGATTGGATTCTCAGCTAAGCACAATTACTGCACATATAACATTGTTGGAACAACAGATGACCAATAAAGAAGCAGAGATAGCAATAGCAGAAGATGAACTGGCTATTACTACAGCAAAGACTCAGGCTCAGTATGAGGCCATGAAGCTTAGAATCAAATATATTTATGAGAGCGGCAATACTAACTACATAAATATTATTTTCTCAGCAAAAGATATGTCTGCATTGCTCAATTCGGTTGATTACATAAATATGCTGTCTACCTATGACAGAAACATGCTTGTTACATATCAGGAACTTGTGGAGTATCAAGAACAGGTTAAGACTGAATTAGAGGCAGAGTATGCTTCTCTTGAGACTATGAGAGAGTCGGTGGGAGTTGAAAAACAGACTGTTCAGGTACTAAAGGATGCCAAATCTGCTGAGCTTGCAAGTATTGGAGAAGATCTGGATGATGCGCAGGAGGTTGCAAAGGCGTATGAGCAGGAAGTTCAGACTCAGATAGAAGTATTAAATCAGATAAAGGCACAGCTTGAGGCAGCAAAGAATTCTCTGGGAGAAGAAACCAATTATCTTGCAAACAGTTCTGGGGTATTCCAGTGGCCATGTCCATCCTATACGAGAATCAGTTCAGAATATGGTCCTCGTGTCTCTCCAACAAAGGGAGCTTCGACAGACCATAAGGGAATCGACTTGGCAGCACCATATGGAAGCGATATATTAGCAGCAGAATCTGGAGTGGTTATTGTTGCCAAATATAACAATTCTGCCGGTAATTATGTTGTAGTAAAGCATGGTACCAACAGCGACGGTGATATTGTATGCAGTGTATATATGCATGCTTCTTCTCTCAATGTTTCAGAGGGACAGGAAGTAAGCCGGGGTCAGGTTATTGCCAAAGTAGGAAGTACGGGATATTCTACAGGTAATCATCTTCATTTTGGAGTTACCGTTGGGGGCTCCTATGTAAATCCTTGGGGATACTTATAAAGAGGAGATAATTTACGAAGTAAATTATAGACGAGACTTCGCGGCAGCGCTTGTGTA
>JABUSV010000197.1 GCA_021442555.1 Pseudobutyrivibrio sp.
TTGATGTATTAAAAAATCAGGTTAACCCACATTTTTTATTTAATACACTTAACGTAATAAGTGGCATGGCAAAGCTTGAAGAGGCGACGGTTACGGATAAGATGATAAGCTCTCTTAGCAACCTGTTCAGATATAATCTAAAAACTCAGTCCCAGGTGGTGCCGTTGGCACAGGAAATCAAGGTGGTAAACGACTATATGTATTTGCAGCAGATGCGCTTTGGGGAAAGAATAACCTATAGTATAGACTGCGATATGGATGTTGAGCTTGTTACAATACCGCCATTTACATTACAACCTCTGGTAGAGAATTCTATTATTCACGGACTTTCTCAAAAGGAAGAGGGAGGACACATTGGAATTACTATCCATGAGTTGGGTGAATATATTCATATAGTAGTTAAAGATACCGGAGTTGGAATGTCTGAAAAAGAACTAAATGGTCTTGTTCAAAATCTAAAGGATTCAGATGAAAAAAATTATCAGGGAATTGGACTTGGAAATATAAAAAACAGGATAGAAGCATTGTATAAGAACGGAAGCTTTACAGTAAATAGCAGTAAAAATGAAGGAACTGTAATCGAGATACTTATACCTTTGTTTGAAAATGAGATGGAGACTTAACATGATTAATATAATTGTTGCTGATGATGAACCAATCGAAAGACTGGTTGTAAAAAGACTTATAGAAAAATATTTTTCTGACCAATTAAACTGTATAGAGGCTGTAAACGGGCGCGAGGCTAAGGATTTTTATTTCTCAAACAATTGTAAAATAGCGTTACTTGATATAGAAATGCCTGGGATTAACGGGTTGGAGGCTGCAGAGGCGATTCGTAAACAGGACAAGGAAGCGGTAATTATTTTCTTAACAGCCTTTGATGAGTTTGATTACGCCAGAAGAGCGCTATATGTAAAAGCATTGGATTATCTGTTAAAACCTACTGATGAAAATGAGCTGGTAATCGCCTTAGAGGAGGCTATAAGTCTGGTTACATCCAACATATTGTTGGATGTAAGCGACGTGGACAAACGACCTCTGGTTGAGAACATGTCAAATGAACAGATTAAACTCAATGCCATTATTGATACAGTAAAGGATTACATTGAAAATCATTACACTGAGGACATTGCTTTGCAGGATGTGGCAAAGACCTTGAACTATTCAGATGCTTATTTTTGTAAAGTGTTCAAGCAGTGCTTTGACAAAGGCTTTGTGTTATATCTTACAGAATTTCGAATAAACAGGGCAAAAGAATTATTAGCTGATGTTGCCATTAATATAAAAGAAATCAGCTCAATGGTTGGATACAGAGATTCCAATTATTTTACCAAAGTATTTAAAAGAACAGAAGGAATGACTCCTTCGGAGTATAGATTGAGTGTATTAAAGAATCAGTGAAAAAGAGAATTTTTGCATGTAGTATTTTAATATTGTTTATATCAGCGATAGTTGGTGTTGCGGACATAAAAGAAGATGTGGACAAAAAGGAAGCTGCACCAGAGATTGTATTATCCTATGCTGAAAATCAGCAAAGTGACTATCCGACAACTCTTGGGGCTATCAGGTTTGCTGAGCTTGTATCACAGCGCACAGAAGGCAGGATAATGATTCTGGTGAAGGACAGCGGTCAGATGGGAACTGAGACTGAAGTATTAAAGCAGATGAAATATGGCGGCATAGATTTTGCCAGAGTATCCATATCCCAGTTGGCAAGCTATGCTCCAGAGCTTAACGTGCTGCAGATGCCCTATCTCTACGATAACTCAGCTCATATGTGGAGAGTTTTAGACGGAGAAATAGGTGAAGAGTATCTGAACAATGTGTCGGATAAGGATTTTATTGGATTGTCCTGGTATGATGCTGGCAGTCGTAATTTTTACACTTCAAACAAGCAGATAACCTGTCTGGACGATGTCAAAGGGCTTCAAATCAGAGTACAGGACTCTTCACAGCTGATGATAGATGTGATCAATGCATTAGAAGGTGTACCAGTTCCTGTGGATTATGCCAAGGTATATTCGGCTATTGAAACAGGCCAGGTAGACGGCGCAGAAAACAACTGGCCATCCTATGAGTCCATGCAGCACTATGAGGTGGCAAAATATTTTACTCTGGATGAACATACCAGAGTACCAGAGATGCAGATAGTGTCAGCCCATACATGGGAAAAGATTTCGAAAGAGGATCAAATGATTATTCTGGAGTGTGCCAAGGAATCCTCTGATTATGAGCGACTACTATGGAGGCAGCAGGAGACCGAATCTAGAAACCTTGCAATAAAAGGTGGCACCGTGGTGTATGAGATGGATGTTGAGGAAAAGCAAAAGTTCCGCGATGCCATGACAGATATATATGAAAAATACTGCGGAAATTATATGGATGTTATAGACGTAATAATCAATTATTAGTAGGGGGAAATATGTTAACAAAAAAGGACCAGGTATGGAATTATAACAGTGATATTGATTTGCAACATGCAGCATCAGGAGTAGATAAGAAGATATTGGCATATACAGATGAATTGATGTGCGTGGAGAATCGTTTTAAAAAGGGTGCTGTTGGGGCACTGCATTCTCACCCCCATACACAGATTACTTATGTGGTATCAGGTGTTTTTGAGTTCGAGATTGCAGGAGAAAAGAAAATAGTGATGGCAGGAGATTCCATGCTGAAAAAAGATGGCGTCATTCACGGCTGTGTGTGCCTTGAAGACGGTGTTTTGCTGGATATATTCAGTCCAATGCGAGAGGATTTCATTTGATTTACGAAAACATTACGAAAATATAACGAAACTTTTCGTGACTATTTTGAGCTTTTCGTGCCTAAGTGTTTTATTTTTAATAAATTTGTGCTATGTTTTGGATTAACGAGGAGGAGGCTTAGGCTATGAAAAGAAAATTTTGCTCAAGATTAATACTGGTTTTAATGTTACTGATGGTTAACTCCTCGGTGGTGTTTGCGAATGAGGCCGAGATAACACCTGCAGTGAGTGCTGAAGCGACAGCATCAGAGACTGTGGTTATAGAGGACGAAGAGGTCCCATTGGGAGCTTTTGATACACAGACTACAGACAATAGAAAGCTGTATCCCTTTGTTGGAACGTTGTGTGTTATAGTTGTTGTATGGGGAGTGGCAATTATCAGTACTACAAATAAAAATAATGCATAATCTAATGGCAATCGAAAGATTGCCATTTTTTATTGTTCAATTTTTATACATTATGCTACAATAACTCAATAGTGAGGCGAGTATGATAAAACTATCAAATGTACAATTTGTAAATTTTACATCAGCAGTAGCCATGATTATCATAGGTGCTGATATTTTTGCCCATTACAAGGCAAACAGAGTACAGGATATGGTGTTCTGCATATTTGGATTTGTCTGTATGACAATGATTCACCTGATTCTCTCTGTGAGAAAAAAAGCGGAACTGGCAGTGCCTATAGTATTTATATTCCTGGTTATTATTGGATGGTATTGGATATATTATGGAGAGAGGGATGGGTTTGGAGCCTTTTGGGTTTTGACCGTTCCATTATGCTCCTTTTATGTATTTGAGGTGTATATAGCAGCTACAATATCGGCCTGTCTTCTTGCAGAAATGATTATTTTTATGTGGTCTCCCTACAGGATATATGCTTATCCTTATCCTGATACCGTCAGGCTTTGGGCACCCGTATTATTTACAATAATGGCCTTGTGTTCTGGTGTTATGAAGGCTCAGAATACAAAGCTTATAAAAGAGCAAAAAAAATTGACCGAACAGGCAGAAGCTGCGAATAAGGCAAAAAATGATTTTTTGTCCAGCACATCCCATGAAATCAGGACTCCCATTAATACCATTTTGGGTATGACGGAGCTTATTCTTAAAGAATCTGAGGATAAGAATGTATTGGAATATGCCTCCTGCATTGATACAGCAGGAAAGACTCTTTTGTCGGTAGTAAACGATGTATTGGATGTAACCAAGATCGAGTCGGGATATATGGATATCAAAAACAGGGAATACAGGTTGGCTGAACTGTTAAAGGACTGCTATTCTCTGGTATTGCAAAGGTGTGAAAAAAACAATAATACTCTTGTGTTTAAGTGTGATACCTCGATACCGTCAAAACTGTCGGGAGATGCAGAACATATCCGGCTTATGCTTATTAATCTCTTAACCAACGCAGCAAAGTATACCAATGACGGGTTAATCAATCTCATAGTCAGCGGAAGGATTAACGGTGAGACCATTGACCTTGAATTCAGGGTGGAGGATAACGGCGTAGGAATTAAGGAAGAAGAACTTGAACTGGTATTTCACAATTATACAAGGTCAGAATCAGCCAGAATCAGCGGCATAGAGGGCACTGGACTGGGGCTTGCAATCACTCGTAAGCTGGCACGGCTCATGGGTGGAGATATAATCGCAGAATCAGTGTATGGACAAGGTTCAACATTTACTTTACAATTAACTCAGACTGTGGTGGATTTTGCCCCGGTAGGGGTGATAGACTGGCTCGATAGAAGCGAACACATCTCAAAGGCTAAAAGCGGAGAAGTGTTTAAAGCAATTGGCAAGAGGATTCTTGTGGTTGACGATGTGGAGAGCAATCTCAAACTTATCAAATATCAGCTTAAAAATTGCGAGGCGGTTGTAGACACTGCAGTAAGCGGCAAAGAGGCCATAGATATGGTATCAGCTAACAGCTATGATATCATTTTTCTCGATAAAATGATGCCAGAGATGGACGGAATACAAACATTGGCAGAAATTAAAGCTATGCCAGAGTTTATAGATAAAAATATACCTGTTATCATGCTGACGGCGGATGCTACAGCAGGAAACAAAGATGATGCTTTGGACAGCGGTTTTTCAGATTTCATTACCAAGCCTGTGTCTATTGCACAATTAGATAATACGTTGCGGAGGTTTTTATGCGAATAGCTATAGTAGATGATGAACCATCTCTATTAAAACTGGCTACTCATACACTGGAAGATTTTAGTAAGGACAGAGGAATACAAATCGAAGTTAGTGGATTCGATAGCGGTGATACTTTACTTAATACTTATGAGGTCGGCTACTATGATATGATTTTTATGGATGTGTTTATGCCAGGAATCGACGGCATAGAGACTATTATGAAAGTAAGAGCTTTGGATCCAACTGTAGCAGTGGTGTTTTTAACTGCATCAGAGGAACACATGAAAAACGCGCTCAAGTGTCACGCCTTCGATTATATCGTTAAACCTGCAGCAAGAGATGAGCTTTACAACGTAGTTGATGATTGTGTTAAAATGCTTGGAGAAAAGGTAGTATCTGATACAAAAATCATAGAGTTTGTGGCAGACAAGATAGATGTTAAGCTTGCATCCCATCAGCTTATGTCAGTATCAGTTCAAGGGCATAATGTATCTGTTTGTGACAGTGCTGGTAAAATATACACACTAAGATCAAGCTTTGCTTCAATTGTTGAGCAAACAAAGGAATGGGATAATATGCTGATAATTAACCGTGGTGTCATGGTTAATATGAATTTTATTCACAGCTTCGATGGCAATGCAGTCAGAATGAAGGATGGATATGTATTTTATGCAAGAATCAAAACTGCCAAGGAATTAGAGCAAAAGTGGATTGATTACAGAAGTGCAACGTTATAGATATTTTTTTACAGTATCAATTGTTTTTTGAATGATTGATACTGTTTTTTTATGCTCAGATTCAATATAAGCCATGTCATCATTATCGACTGCAAGCTGTAGCGCTTCACACAGATTTCCAATATCATAAAGACCTATTGTCCTTGAGGTTCCTTTTAATGAGTGAGCAGATAGCCTGTAGGTGGAATAATCTTTGGCTTCGTACGCCTTACACAGATTATTTAGATGAGGAGCATTACACCAATCTGTTAACAACTCAATATAAAACTCGGATGTTCCAGTGTATTCCTGTATGGATTTTTCTGCCTCTATTGAGGGCAAAGCTGCTTTTATTTGGGCAATTTTCATATCATACATATCATATTCCTCCAATAAATTAATACTATAGGAAAATGCTTGTTATGTACACTAAAAATGTTTGACACTTATATACCCTAGTGCTACTATTTTTCTAGATAAAATAATGATAGAGGTCGATTTATGAGCATTTTTAGAGGCGCGGCAACAGCTATTGTTACACCAATGCATAATGATGGTACAGTTAACTACGAGAAGTTTGCCCAGATAATAGAAGAACAGGTAAATGGCGGCGTAGATGCAATCGTTGTATGTGGTACAACAGGAGAGTCATCTACATTGAGCCATGAAGAGCATTTAGATGTTATCGATTATTGCGTAAAGCAGGTAAATCATAGATTACCAGTTATCGCTGGTACAGGTTCTAATTGCACAGAGACAGCAGTATATTTATCAACAGAAGCAGAGAAGATGGGGGTTGATGGTGTGCTTTTAGTTACACCATACTATAACAAGGCTACTCAAAACGGTCTTTACAATCACTTTAAGACTGTTGCTGACAGCATCAATGTTCCTGTTATTTTATATAACGTTCCTAGCCGTACAGGATGTAACATTTTGCCGGAGACAGCAGTTCGTCTTTGCAAGGATGTTAAGAATATTGTTGGTATCAAAGAAGCGTCAGGTGATATCAGCCAGGTAGCAAAGCTTATGCAGCTTGCTGATGGCTGCGTTGATTTATATTCTGGCAACGATGATCAGATAATTCCAATTCTTTCATTGGGAGGTATTGGTGTTATATCCGTTTTATCCAATGTTGCACCACAGCAGACACATGATATCTGTCAGGCATTCTTTGATGGAGATACTGCCAAGGCAGCAAAGCTTCAGCTAAAGGCTATACCACTTATAGATGCATTGTTTTCAGAGGTTAATCCTATTCCGGTTAAGATGGCACTTAATCTTCAGGGAAAAGAGGTTGGCCCACTTCGTATGCCACTTTCCACAATGGAAGATGCACATGCTGCTGTATTAAAGCAGACTATGATCGATTACGGAATTTTATAATCGAACTAATCAGCCATGTGCTCTTTTGCGCGTGGCTGTTTTTTTAGAATTTATTATTATCTTGGGAGGATATTATGAACACACAAGAACCAATTAGGGACGTATCCAAGTTAGGCTTGCCAAAGACACTTATTCTTGGACTTCAGCACATGTTTGCTATGTTTGGAGCTACCATTTTAGTACCAATTCTGGTAAACAATTATTTTAACGGTGAAGGACTTTCAATTCAGGTTACTCTGTTTTTTGCAGGTATAGGAACATTGTTCTTCCATCTTTGCTCAAAGTTCAAGGTTCCGGCTTTTTTGGGCTCGTCTTTTGCATATCTTGGAGGATTTTACACAGTATCACAGCTTAATTCAGGAATCTATGCCAACATGACAATGGGTCAGAAGCTACCATATGCATGTGGAGGTATTGTGGTATCAGGTCTTTTATATCTGGTTATGGCAGCAATCGTTAAGATTGTTGGTATCAAGAAGGTAATGAGATTTCTTCCACCAGTAGTAACAGGTCCTATTATTATCTGTATAGGTTTATCACTGGCACCTTCAGCTATATCCAACTGTCAGACTAACTGGTTATTGGCAATAATTGCCTTTGTGGTTGTTGTTTTCTTTAACGTATGGGGAAAGGGGATGTTTAAAATCATTCCAATTCTTATGGGTGTAGTTATTGCTTATGCATGTGCACTTATTTTTAACGCACTTGGAATGACTAATGCAGATGGTTCAGCCATCATTGACTTTACATCCATAGCATCAGCAGGTTGGGTTGGCGTGCCTGATTTCTTCATCTGCAAGTTTGATATTACAGCTATTCTTGTTATGGCACCTATTGCTATAGCAGCCATGATGGAGCACATTGGTGATATGTCAGCTATCTCTGCTACAGTTGGAGAGGATTTAATTACAGACCCAGGTCTTCATCGCACACTTATTGGTGATGGACTTGCAACATCACTTTCAGCACTTTTTGGTGGTCCTGCCAACACAACCTATGGAGAAAACACTGGCGTGTTGGAATTATCAAAGGTATATGATCCAAAGGTTATCAGAATCGCAGCAATATATGCAGTAGTAATCAGCTTTATTCCTAAGATGTCAAGCATCATAGGTACAATGCCAGCAGCTATAGTTGGTGGTATCAGTTTTATCCTCTACGGTATGATTTCAGCAATCGGTGTTAGAAACGTAGTTGAAAACAAGGTTGATTTTACCAATTCACATAACCTTATCGTTGCTGCAGTTATTCTTGTATGTGGCCTTGGCTTTTCAGAAGGACTTACATTTACAGTAGGTGAAACATCTATTACACTTACATCTCTTGCAATAGCTGCAATTGCGGGTATTATATTAAATGCTATTCTTCCAGGTAAGGAT
>JABUSV010000032.1 GCA_021442555.1 Pseudobutyrivibrio sp.
TATCTCATCCTGTGATAATACACCATCACTCATGGTAACTACTCCTCCCTAATCACTGATGTGACTCTCACTGCATAATCCTTGCCAGAGGCTCCTGGAAGTGCAGTGAATTTTCTGATATTGCCAACAAAGACATCCAATTCCTGATTTACCTTTGTATCTAATCTTACAATATCTCCTACCTGTAGTTGTGAAAAATCTGCTACAGTTATCTGGCTGTTGCCCAATACTGCTTTGACTGGGATCTTAGCTTTGCTGATAAGAGCTTCCATGGTATCTGAAAAACCAAGTTTACTTTTATCAACTATCTTTGAATACCAGAATTTGGTATTCAACTTATCCATAACCGGCTCAAGAGTGGTAAATGGAAGGCAGACATTCATCAGTCCCTCAACATCACCTATTTTTATATTGACTGTAACAATGGCAATCATTTCAGCCGGTGATATAATCTGCGCGAACTGTGAATTGGTCTCAATTCTTTCAAGAGTAGGGTGAACATCCACCACGTTCTCCCATGGTTCTCTAAGCAGCTCCACACATGAATTCATAACTCTTTCTATTATCAGAAGCTCAATCTCTGAAAAATCTCTCACTTTATCAAGAGGTTCTCCAACTCCGCCAAGCATCCTATCTACAATAGTAAATCCGAGATTAGATGCCATTTCAACAATAATATTTCCCTCTAAAGGTGCAAAATCAACAATGCCAAGCAATACAGGGTTGGAAAGAGAGTTTGAAAACTCCATATATGTTACAGCTTCTGAATTCATTACCTCGACCTGTATATTCTTGCGTAAGAATACAGGAAGGTTGGTAGATAACAATCTGCCATAATGCTCAAAGATAATCTCAAGAGTTCTTAAATGCTCCTTTGAGAATTTTGAAGGTCTGGCGAAATCGTAGTTCTTGACCTGACGCTCTGGCGCATTTTTTATCTCTTCAGCATTCAGCTCACCGCTAGTCAACGCTTGAAGCAGATTATCTATTTCGTTTTGCGAGAGGACATCACTCAAAGTCGCTCACCACCTTTACTCAAAATAAGTCTTATTGATATGTTGTGCCAGAGAAGTTAACTCTAACAATAAAATTAGACTTAAATAATGTCTGAAGATTCTCAAGTATTTCTTCCTTGACAGCCTCTTCATTGTTTCTCATATCATCAATTGTATGCTTAGAAACTACAGTATTAACTTCACTTCTAATCATACTAAGATATGTAGATAAATCTCCGCTTCCATATGTTGCAAAATCTGCATTTGTAGAATCAAGGGAAAGGGAAATCGTAAGCACTGCAAAATGATCCTTGCCATCTCCATTATCCTTAAGATTAATCGTCAAGGCATCTCCTAAAGAGTAATCAACCATATCATTTACATTAATACTAAGGGCACCGGCGGTATCTCCGGCCTGCAAATCCAAATCAATCGCAGAACACACCTTGGTAATCAGCTCATTAGCCTTTGATACCTCGGGTACAATCGTAATAGTAAGCACTGCAGTTAACACTAAGTTAACAACAACCAGCGCTAGAATAATTACAGTAATTAGATTCTTTTTCATAATGCTCCTTCTGAATTGTAAGAATTATAAATCTTAATCTCAACTCGTCGATTTCGAGCCCTACCCTCTGATGTACTGTTGTCTGCTACAGGTACATACTCTCCTCTGCCAGCCGATTTGACGTTGGCATCTGGGATATCAGAGACATCTCGTATGTGATCTGCAACAGTTAGAGCTCTGTACATAGACAAAACATTGTTATCTTCATATTTTGATGTATGAATTGGAACACTGTCTGTGTGTCCCTCAATCTCAATTATATTGTTGGAATAACCTTCTATAGCCTTAGTAAGCTTATCAACCAGCTCCATGGCCTCAGGTCTAAGTTCAGACTCGCCTGAATCAAATAACAAGGAACCATTCATAGTGATTACAACATAGCTGGCATTGAAATCAACCTCAACTTGGCCGCTTAAGCCAAGTTTATCGAGATTTTCTTCAACCTCCTGGGCCATTTTCTCACTTTCACTAAGCGCAGCCTGCTCTAAAATCTGAGCCGCCGCCTCTTCAGAGATAGCATCCATCTGTCCCTGATAGTCTGTAGTTCCTTCCTTCTCAAACTCATTATCCTGACCTTCGTTAACACTATTGAAGTAGTCGTCAAACATCTCCAAATTACTGATTCCCGAAGAAATCATCTCTCCCTCACCTATAGTAGGTCCACCGGAGGGAAGAATACTAAAACTCGATTGCAACGAAGCTATAACTTCCTGAAACTTCTCTTCCTGTACTGAAGACATGGAAAAAAGTAATACGAAGAAGCAAAGCAACAAATTCATTAAGTCAGAGAAGGTGGCCATCCAAGCGGGAGAGCCTTTAGGAGCTTCTTCCTGCTTCTGCTTCGCCACTAGCCTTCACCTCCTCCTTCACCGCCTAATGCTGAACGCTGTGATGGTGGCAGGAATGACTTGAGCTTTTCTTCGATTACTCTAGGGTTCTCACCTGCCTGAATAGATAATAAGCCTTCTACTGTTATGCTCTTCATCATGATTTCCAGCTCAGTGTCAACCTTTAACTTTGCAGCCGTAGGTGCTGTCAGCCAGTTAGCAATCAAAGAACCATACAGTGTAGTAAGCAAAGCAACGGCCATGTTTGGTCCGATGGTAGAAGCATCCTCCAGGTTCTGAAGCATGTTAACAAGACCAACAAGAGTTCCGATCATACCCCAGGCAGGTCCCATTTCACCCCATTTCTCCCACATGGCAATTACACGTTTATGTCTGTCTTCCAAACATCCCAAGTCTGTTTCCAGAATCGATCTTACAAGTTCTGGGTCTGTACCATCAACAACAAGACCTATTCCTTTTTTTAAGAAGTCATCATCCAATCCGCCTGCCGCCTCTTCAAGAGCAAGAATACCTTCTTTTCTCGATATATTAGCAAGATTGATAACCTGGGTAATTGTATCAGCCGCGCTGCCTATAGCCGGTTCCTTGATAGATAAACCAAGACCTTTAAATCCGTTGGTAAAGTCCGACATCTTGTTACTGGCCATAACGGATGATAAAGAACCACCAATTGTAATAATAACCGACGGAACATCGATAAAGTTAGCCATAGCTGCAACACCACCAGAAGAGATGATGCCGAACACTACCATGACTACACCCAATAATAAGCCTAATAAACTCGCTAAATCCAAATCAGTTCACCCCAATCGTCAATATTGTATATACAATTACAAATAGACATAAGTTTACACTTTTAGATAATTCTACTAGATTTACCCATTGTTGTCTATGCTTTTCGGGAAAAAATATACCATTTTTTGTGTATTTTGTATGACCTTACCACAAAATATAGGTTTTTTAGAAAATAAGAATAAGGGGACTATACAAGTCCCCTTATAGAGTTAAAAATACGAATTATCTCTTAAGATTAATCAATTCTTCGAGAAGTGTATCAGATACAGTGATAATTCTTGAATTTGCTTGGAAACCACGCTGTGTAACAATCATATCCGTAAACTCAGCTGATAAATCTACATTTGACATTTCAAGCTGGCCTGTATTCATTGAACCACCATCCGCTGTAACATCCACACCGATTCCATCAAACTGACCAGAGTTAAGTGTAGATCTGTAGCAGTTATTTCCTACTTCCTCAAGACCTGATGCATTAGCAAACTGAGCTACTGCTATCTGTCCTAAAAGCACGGTGTTACCATTATCATAAGAACCCCAGATTTTACCAGAGGTATCAACAGATACACCTGTCATATTACCAAGCTTTTTACCCTTGCCAGTTGTTCCATCCAAATCACCAGCTTCAAGCTGTACTGTAGATGTGCCACCATTGTCATAGTTGAGCATATTAGAGAAATCAATAGTGATATTGGAAAAAGCCTGGCCCATGCCTTGTGCCGGAAATTTATCCATCATGAACAATGCTTTTGCTTCTGTGTCACCATTTACACTCTCAAGTTCACCCGTTCTGGTATCAAATTTTACATCGTAGCTGTAACCATCTGTACTTCTGATGAGTGTAGAATAATCACTACTGAAATAGTATTTATCGTTAGTATCCGTCTCCACTTTGGTTCTCTCAGTTGTAAGATAATTTTCTGTTGTATCAAAGTCTATATATGCATCATCAATAAGTTCGCTCTTTGTAATATCGTATATCTCTGTAAGATCAAAGTTTTTTTTTACATTATTATCAAACGCATAGTATGTCTTCTGTGTATCAGGATCTGTCTTCTTATCTATTTTCGTAAGAGTAAATCCTGTCATCTTTGTAGTATCTGTAGCATTACCTGGATTTATATAGTTTACTACTGTAATATCCGAAAGATCCATGGCATACTCTACTCCATCCCTGGTTACTGTAAGATACTTTTTGGTAGGAAAAGATTTTGAGTTAGTTGTAGCATCAATAACCATAGCAGGATATTCTCTAATCGCAGCATTACTCTTTAATCCATTTTTATCAGCCTCTGCGTTGTATATGCCAAATACATCGCTAAGTTTCTTTGCTTCCCCTGTAGGCGGATTGAGATAGTCATCTAAAATGTTTTTTCCATTGCTGTCCAAAACACTGTCAAGCGATACCGTATATAATCCCTTATCAGCATCCTTTACCTTAAAAGCAAATTTAGCATTATATGCATATCCTAGATTGTCATAAAAAGATAATGACTTGTAGTAACCTGTTGAACTGTTTACATCAGTATCATTCTTATCAAGTACTCCGGAAAAAGTAGCGTTCTGAGTCCACTCAGGAGCTGACTGCATATTCTTTGCCTGCATTACTCTAAGAGCAGAAACAGTATCCTTTTGAATAGTTCCATTCTCTTCAGAAACCTGCCAACCCATTACAAGATAACCAGTAGTAGTCATTGCAAGGTTACCATTACCATCAATGTAAAAGGCTCCTGCTCTTGTAAACATGTTTTCTGCACCGTTATTAACGATGAAAAAATTAGTAGAATTTGAATCTGTAAGACGGATATCAAATGCATCTCCTGTAGACTGTGCAGCACCTGCTGAAGTAATGGAAATCTTAGTTGCTCCATTACTAACACCAAGACCTATCTGCTTTGCATTGGTACCACCCTTGTTGGCGGTAGCACCTGATGCAGCCTGTGTAGTTTGATACATCAAATCCTGAAATGTTGTAGAAGATGACTTAAAGGCAACAGTATTTACGTTGGAAATATTGTTACCGATAACATCCATCTTTGTCTGGTGGGTCTTAAGACCAGCAACACCAGAGTATAATGATCTCATCATAATTAATGACCTCCTCTTATTGAGGTGGTGCCCTTCTATCGCATCTGTCAGTCAGCGACAATAGCTTCCATAAGGTCCAGCTATACTATTACGGCACCATCAATATTAGTAAAAACGTTTTCGTCAGACTCTGTCTGATCCATTGCTGTAACAACTGTGTTATTAGGAATATTTACTATAAAAGCAAGTGAATCAACTAAAACCAGTGAATCTTTTATTCCCTTCATATTAGCTTTTGCCACACCCTCTTCCAATCTTAAAGACTGTTCTTCAGTAAGCGTGATATTTCTATCGTCCAGTCTTTGAGTGGCATGCTTGGAAAACTTAAGTCCTTCTGCAGCACTTAATTTTTGCTTTAAGAGCTCTTCAAAGGATACTCCATCATTGAGATTACCTAAAGGTCTGGAATCTCTGCTGGGATTAAGATACTGGCCAGCAACCTGCTCTATAGAAGTAAAGTTTGTGTTTATCTTGTTCATATACTTTCCTCCTACTTATTCTGCATCATCAGCTTGCTGACTCTTTAAATATGCTATTCTGTTTTCTGCTTCTTTAAGCTTATCAACAGTCTCTGATGCAACAAATCCCTTTGTATAATCATCCATTGAATCAAGCACTTTTCTTGCAGCTGTAATCTTGTTCTCATCCTGAAGAGTTAATCCATAACCAGATGGTAAAGACTGAACAGTATCAGTGAAATCCTTTGCCATAAGAACAGCATTGTAATATGTCTCGTCAACAACCGAATCAAGCTTATTTATCTCATAGAGCTTGTCATTTACTGATAAGACCATACCCTTATCATCGTCATTGGCTATATAATCTACTTTTCCTGATACATATTCATCGTTATCAAGAAGAATTACATATTTACCAACCAACGAGTTCGCCTCAAGAGTACTCATCTGTTCCTGAACCGCCTGAACTGCTTCAATCTGTGAAAAGCTTGCCAATTCTGAAACATATTCTGTATTACTGGTTGGTTCCAATGGATCCTGATATTGCATTTCTGCTACAAGCAGCTGTAAGAACATCTCTTTGTCGTATTGATTTGCTTTTGGTTCATCCTTGGCTGTCTTATCTTTTACATAAGCGCCATCTTTGATTTCTCCAACTAATGCCATTATTATCCTCCTTTCCTTAGGTCTATGCCTGATAGTTTAGAGTATTTCCGTTATCCTTCATGATTTGAGCTACGAGAAGTTCCTCCTCAGACATAAGTCCTGTCAATTCATCAAGGCTGTTAAAATCAATATTTCTTCTTCTGTGATTTGGATTGTTTTCTTTCTGCGATTCATCATTAGGATTCTGTTGTCCTTCTTCAAGATTTTTCTCAAATTCATGAGTTGCTACAGATACCTCAATAGATGTTACCTTTGTTCCTGAACTGTTCATATCAAGCTTAAGAGTAGCCATCTGTGATTCCAATGCCTGTTTGACAGCTTCATTTTGAGCAAACAGCTTAGCTGTTACTTCATCGCCCTTTTGAGTTATCTCCATAAAAATTTTTCCTAACCCTTCTGGATTAAGTGTCATCTCAAGAGTTGTATGCTCTGAAGATGTAAAAAGCTTTGCCTGCTCAACCACCTGATCAATCATATCCTGGACCTTTACAGTCTCACCACTTGGAAGTTCTATAGTATCTGTCTGTGGAATAAATGCGGTTTTAGGCTCCTGCGCAACAGAAAATACCGATATATTATCATCAGCACCAACTGCTGTCCTGCTCTTTGACTCCCTAACCGTCTCAAAACCACTTGACTTATCAAAGAATCCTGCCTTTGAGTCATCTTCAGTCTGATTTAAATCATCGTTTGATACTGTAATCCCAGCTTCACCCTCCTTAGAATCCAAAACTGTGATTTCATAATTTACATCAGCTTCCTTTACCGGCTTTTCATTTTGTTCAGTAAATTGTTTTGTATCAATTGTATTTATCACTTCTACAATATTCACATCACTCTTAACCGTTTTAAAGACCTGCTCTTTACTCTGCTCATTTACAGTTCCATTTAAAACCTCAGGTTCTTCCATTGCAAGAAAATAACTGATTTCATTAGAATCAATCCATTCAATTGCTGTTTTCAACTCATCCAGCGAAATATTGAGTTCATTGGTTAGCTGATTAAAAATCTCACTAATCTGACCAAGTATGCTGTTTAATTCATCACTTAATACAAGAGTCATGGTATCTTGTACTTCGTTAAGCTTAGTGACAAGCTCAACGATGTTTTTTGGATCAATAAGATCGATTGTTGTAAGCTGTAGCAGTTCCATTGCCATTTGTACATCCTCAATGGATATATCAAGCTCATCTGCTATGACTTCCTTAACCTTATTGCCAACAGTCTTTACTTTGTCAGCGATTTGACTATTTCTGTTTGCATCGGCACCCTTTTTTTCTGAGACTGTCTCATCGATTTCAGGTCGATTATCGACTTTCACCTCAGTTGGAGTCTGCACTTTAACATCAGATTCAGAAAAATTATTCTGAATCTCTTTTTTTGTGCTTATTGCAACATTGCTTCCCAGAATGTTTGAAAAGCAGCCAACCGAATCTGGTTTAAGTTGCTTTTTCTCCTGATTTGCAGAAACAGAAGTAGTACAAACCTGTGACACCAGCATACCCAATGTGTTGTTAGTACCAGTTGTCATGGTTCTTACCTCCTTTTTCCTTATGTACTTGTCAAGCTACTACCCCTTGACGGGTATATTCTAAGGCTCCATCATCTCGGTAATGATTGCTGCATTATCCGTGTTCATGGCAGCCAGAATATCAGATCTGTTCTTGGTTTCCATGGCCTGCAATATCTTACATACCAAATCAAAATCATCTGTCATGGCATCGAAAATTGCTGCCGCATTCTTTGGTTTCATGGAAGAATACGTATCAGCATATGCCTGAATCTCAGCATCTTCGTTTAGCTGAGTAACAACCTGCTTATACAAAACCTCTGCATTTTCAGGTTCTATAGACTCATAGTAAGTCTTATATGCTTCTATATCGGGTGAATGGTCACTAAAAACAACCTCTTCGTAAAATTTTTCTTTTTC
>JABUSV010000132.1 GCA_021442555.1 Pseudobutyrivibrio sp.
TCGTTGCCGTCATAAGTAGTGATTTTCAAGTTATACAAGTTCTCTGTAGCTGAGTTAATCTCAGCTTTAGTAGAAGCACCTTTTAAGTTTGGTGTTGTAGTTCTTTCAATAACATCTTCTACTTTCTGATAAATGTCGAGTGTATAAACATTTTCAGTTTTAGTGTGTTCTGCAATTCTTGGAGAATAGCCTTTTTTAATGGTAAATTCATGTTCCTCGCCATCTCTCATTACGAACTTATATGTTTCAATCTCAGGTGTTTCTGAAACAAATTCAATCTCAACAACGTTATTGCCATCTTCAACTTCCATTGTCTCGGTTTTAACTGTCCCATCGTCCAATGTCCATTTAAATACGACATTATTACCTGTCTCAGTTTCAGTGATACTATCAATAGTACAGTTTTTACCTTTGATAGCCCCGGCTCCAATTACTGTGATATCTGTATATTTCTTACAAAGAGAATATACTTCCATTGCACCTAGCATAATAAATCACCTGCCTCTCTATAATTTCTTCCACTGATTATCAGTAGCTAACATATATACAGCGGTTTCCTCATTACCCATCGCACAAATACAAGTACTTCCATATTCGCAACAATCGTTCTCATACGAATCAGGCTCCATGGTGCCTCTTGTTGTCTTAGTAGGAAGTTTAGATATATTAGCCTCGCTATGAATCAAATAGCTTTTAATTAAATTACTATTGGGAGTGACTCCCTTAGTTGTGCAAAAAAAATCAGCCATTTTAGTCACCATACTTTCTGATGTAGGCCTTGCCTATCAGAATACCATCTGCTTCGTCATCACCTACATCTATTCCAAAAAATTCTTTACATTTACTTATATCCCAAGCCTTAGCATCTTCTCGTTTTCTAGGATAACTTTCTCCTTCATTACAAACGAGGCTACGCCATTGGCTTGGCTGTAACATATGAAATTCTCTATTCTTGGCTATTGTCCAACTCATGACAATGCCTATTATCATGGCAAGCATTCGAGTAGTAGTAGAAGAACCTATTACTTCCTCTTCTATAACCACTATATCTGGGTCATATTTTTGCAATGCTTTCAACAAACCTCTGCCCATTTCTCTAATTCTTTCATCAGAAGAACCTTTGAATTTACCTAGGTCTACAACGCCATGCTCAATTAATTCACCATTCTCAAAATAAGAATACCCAGAGCATCGGCTCGAAGTATCTAGTCCGCAGAGTTTTATCTTTTCCATGCTTTAGTCCTCTGCTTTAGGCCTGTTGGCCATCCATCTTTCAAACGCAGCCCTTGTACGTTCTCTGCCGTAATAGGCAATCAGCCTGCCATCATAGATAGACTGACCTATCCAATCAGGCTGAACAGAACAAACATCTGCGTAAAATAGTATTTGTTTAAGGTTTACTATCTTAATCACATTATCTTCATAATGGTCATAAACCTCTTCCAAAGATTTAAAATAACTCATATTCTTTCCCCATACGAATCGTAAAAAAAAGGCTAATAAGAGAGATTGCGTCTATCCCATTAGCCTTTTTAATTCACAATCTCAATTATTCATCTTTAGACTCGACTTCAATATCGATGTCAATTACAGGATTTATATCCTCGTAAGAAGGAATTGGAGCAGGAACAATAGCTGTTTCTACTTTACTAAAAAATGATTCCTTCTTGTTCTTTTTCTTTGGTTCCTCTGCAGGTTTAGGCTCTGGCTCTGACTTAGCAGTTTTACTTCTAACAGCCTCAACAGCAGCAATATACGCTTTTGCACATTCAATAGAACAAGCAAAATTTCGCCATCTAAATACATCGCTATTCTTAGAGCAATAATCACATGGCTCAAACATCTTGCCGCAATTTCTGCAAGGAATCTTTGCTTTATCGGCCATAAAATCACCTCAAAAAAACAGAGCCCCAATTAAGAGGCTCTGGTATAGTTATTAATAATTAGTCGAAGACAATAAAATCCCACAAATCTGTCTTACCTGTGCAAAGGTTAGGCAGAGTTGTGAACTCGAATCCCTGAGTAGCTGGGTCTGTACCACCCTGAAGTGTGAATGAACCAGAGAAGTCAGCTCTCTCAATGATGAACTGACCATGGAACTGATTATCACAAGCATCCTGGCATGTGCAGTCAACATAAAGAGCGAGAGTCTTAGAGAACTTATTAGCGTCGTTCTTAAGCTCCTTGCCTTCTACTTCAGCTGTATAGAATACATAAATCTGTGTTCCATCAGCAAGTTCGTTTGTGTGGAAGCTAAGCTCTTTTGTATCAGGGTCATAAGCGAATGTGCCAGTTGTACCAGCAGAAGCTGCCTGAGTAAGCTTTGTTCCATCAGTAATGAATGCACCTGAATCTCCAGGAACATAAACTGTACCAATTTCGTTACCTGCTGTTCCAATAGCCTTAAGTGTGGTTGTTGCCTTGTCATTCTGTACTGTAAGAACATCTGTATAATGAACATTAAGCTTGTCACCGTCAACGATTTCGCCACCTACCATTGCAGCAAGTGCTCCACCTGAAAGAAGACCGTTTGTACCAGAACCAGTAACTGACTTATTCTTCTTAAGAGAACCGATAACACGGCCCGCCTTACCTGTAATATCAGACTTCTCTTCTGTATGAGCAAGAGAGAAATCAGAAAGCTCATCCATAATAAGAACGAGTGAGCCATTTGTTCTATCGAAACCTGAAATCTGGTCATAGGAAACGATAGTAAATTTATCAAGATTGATCATGACTATTTCCTCCTAATCTAATCCAAGACAGAATAGATTTATCTGTCATTTTCTTTGTATCCGCAAATCCAATAGATACACCAATCATTGTCTTATCGAATGTAACCTTGTGTTGGACTTGTGCTAAACTTTCATTAAATACATAGAGAGACATTCCAAAAGTCTGCTCATAATTGTATTTAAATTCAGGCATATTAACCATTGATACTACTAATTTCTCAAGATATGGTTCGTAAGGCTTTTTAGACTCACGCTTTAATCTTCTTCTTTCTTTCTCCATAAGATACTTCTTAGCAGATTCATTTCCAGGCTTAGCCTTTACATGTTCAAAATTATTAAGCTTTCTCATCGCTTTGACTAACTGATAATATACGAATTCATTAATCTCCACATTCGTGATAGAATTTAATAAACACGTTTCTTGAGTTTCGGGATTAACATATATATCAAATCCTACCAACTCTAGGTCTTCAAATATAACATTGAAAGCACTGGGAGTGATTTGATCGTACATTCCCTGTTCTTCTAAAAGCTTATTAATCGTTTCCTGCTTTACATAACTTAAGAACATCATCTGAAAGAATTGAAATTCAGTAATAGTGGTATAATCTACGCCCATATCATCGAGCTGAACCATAAATTGATATGGCACAGCTGTCAGAGTTGAGGCAGTGCTATAATACAATTGCTCTATATCTAGCACTTCTTCTATTGTTGGTACTCTTAATACTACTCCATTGGCAATTGGTATTCGCTGTTTTCTCAGCCAGCAGTTACTTTCCATACTTTTTACCGTCTGTAAAATCCTTAACAGCGAAGATTAATGTTCTTCCCTTATAAGGAATCTGATTTGCATACGACATTCTGTATGGTTCGTTACTAACCAATTCGAGCTTTCCAATACCAAGGAAATTAGAGTCTCCAAATAAATCATCTATTATACACGCAACCTCATCATACCAACAGGTCAAATCAGTAGTACTCATTTTAATCTGAGTCTGATGACAAACAGCAAAGAAGTAAACTTCTACATCTTTCAAGGTAGGGTTGTACTTGTTAACAGTTTCCTGTATTTCAAAGTTCAAATACCTGTTAATTAAGAAGTTTCCGCTTTCATCTATTGGGGTGTAATCATGAGGAAAGCAATGTTTGTAAGGTATCAATTTATACCTTTCTTCCTCTGGCGTCTCCTTGAGTTCTTCTTTGGTGCATAATAGGTCAATCAACATATCATCGTGACATATTTTATCGAGGATAATTCTTCGGTATTCCTTGACTTCCTCGCTTCTCATTCTAGCCATAGTCCACCTAACTTTCAGTTATGGCTACTTCTTTTTGTGCTACTATATTGTTATCAATCAATACGTTAATATAAATTGTCTTACCGACATTTCTTTTGTCATTAGTAGGCCTGATATACTTGCTAAACTCGTCAATGCCATCATATATTTCAATAGTGGCAGAGCTGCGAATCTCCATTCTGTAATTCTTAATAGAATCAGATATATCCTCGCCCTTTTCATTTTCAAAGGTAGCCATGAATTTCTTCTTAGCTCCGATAGCCAATGAATCAAGTCCGTATATGTCATAGCGAATAGTTTCTTCTGGTTTAACCTCAGGCTGCTCTAATTCTCCATAGTTACAAATCCAGCCTTTTGTTCCTGTGTCTGTATCAACGATAACATATCTATCTTCATCTGCATTAAAACCATCAATCGTCATTGTAAGAGTAATTGTTCCACCTCTTCCGAATATGTTGTAGTTATTCAGGGCCAACTTTCTATTTGTTATTCTATACACATCAGGACATTCGAGAAGTTCATCAAGCACAAATCTCATCTCACGCTTAAGATGCAGACACTCGTTATCAAGAGGCACAATACAACCATACTGGTTATCACCGACAGTAATAACACCATTGGATGTTTCTCCGCCTGAATACTTAGTAAAGTCTTCAACATAAGCAGGACGATTAACTATAGTTCCATCAGCCTTCTTCCAATGCAATACAGCCTGACATAATTTCATCTGACCTGAACAATAACTCTTATTATCTGGGTCTACCAATGTGACAATCCAAGTTTGGTTGCCCCACTGAATATAGTCTCCAAGATTAAAGCACTGTCCTGGCCTAGCCTTAATTTTCTTCTGCATTGTATTAGCGTCAGCATCACGAGCTATCAGCAATTCATACTCTTCATCTATCTCTTTATAATTCTCATCATTATAGTAAGTACGAGTAACTACATGGTAATCAATCGTATCTCTAAAATGGTCATTAGTGTGTTTGTTTAACAAATATAGGTCTGACTCTTGCCTACTACTAGATTCGTAGATGTTATTCACTCTTTGGAAGTATCCCAAATCCATGAGGCACCTCCTTAATCGTAATTATAATCATCAGGATTAATCGTAAGCCTCTTACCTGTTGACCTATCAGTAGAACAGTATTTAGCTACCATGAGCTCATTCTCTCTACGAATGTTATCAAGCATAGCCATAAAGCTTGCTCTCTCATTAGCAGGGCTCCATCTGTTCAAATCTGTAGGTGACATTCTCATAGCCATAGAACGAAGTCTAGCCTCGTCTCTAGCAAAATGTACTTCATACATCAGGCTGGCTATAATTCCTACCTCATTATTAGTAAGGTCAGAATTAAAACACTGATTATCCTCGTCATAATCATATAAGTCGATTTCCAAATCAGTATCGCATCTTAATACAAACAAATCTATAGCATCTTTTAAGTAGCCGATTAATTGTTTCTCAATAATAGCTTGTGTCTCTTCAACAGACACGTTGTAGTATTCAAAGAAATCTCTATCTCTTTCAATCTTTTGCAGACATCTGTTAGAGACCTCCTCAAAGGTTGTGCTCATATCCAAGACCCTCGCTTTCTATATTAGTTTTTCTTAGGTGGTCTACCACGCTTAGCAGTTGTGCTAGGCTTGGCCTCGACTTCCTCATTAACTGTTTCTGTCATGACAGGTGCCTGATTCTTAGTAATAAGTTCAAGCATCTTTCTCATTTCGTCCAACTGAGCCTGTAATGCTGCATTCTGTTCAGAAAGTTCCTGAACCTCCTTGGATGAAGCAGTAGGAGCAACGTCCTTCTCACCGAGGCTGATAGTTGTAACTCTCTGGCGGTCCTGTAATTCCTTGAATCGCCTATCTATAATAGTTCTTACATTAGTAGAAATATCAAATCCTTCATCAAGTAGCCTTAGCTTTGTAGCCCTGACTCTCTCAAAGTTTGTGCTGTTATCAATTGCAAGCAGTCTCTCAAGACCCTCAATAGTAGGATTCTTGATGATATCATAAATCTGCTCATTGGTAATAATATCTTCCCAGTTATGAATATGAAGTTCTCTATAAAGTTCTTCCTTATATTCATCTTCGAAAGTCAACATACCAAGCTCGAAGGCATTAGTATTACTATTAATAGCCTTCACCTCATTGATTGACATTGATAAGAATGAAGGTCTAACTCCATCCTTTGAAGCAACAAACTTATATCTGTTGTTATTTGTTTCTACATAAATCTCGTTCTGATTATAGTTCAAAACGTTAATGTTATTTAAGTCCAAACTAGACATACTTATTCCTCCTTCCTTCAAAAATAGTCGAATTCAGAAGAAACAATACTCTAATCTCGACCTATCCCGAAGTCCAATAATATCCCTAAAAAATAATAGGAGAGCAGGCTGGGGATGCAGCTTTTCGTTAGCTAAACTAGCTCTCCCAATTACCAAGGAGAAAGAATTTACTTTAACAGCGATTAAGCTGAGAAAGTCATCTTTGCGATGTTCTCAAGGTTTGTAAGGGCTACATTGTATGTAAAGTCCTTAACTCTGATAATCATCTTGTCATTTGAGTTGTCCTCGTCCTCGTAAACGTGAACTTCACCCTTCATATCGATTGCTCCGATCACTCCAGCGCATCCGAAGATTCTCTTCCTTTATGTTTAAGTCAAATATTTATCTAATATATCGTCAATCTTATTAAAATCTGTGTAGGGTATTCTAATAAGTGTAATGTTATTATCTTTACAATAATCTGTTTTTAATTTATCTCTTCGTTTTAAATCATTGAGATTATTAATTAAATCTTCATCTGTCATAGTTCTACTAAACCTAGATGGTATAAAATGCTGTTCACCATCATATTCTATGCACATATTTTTAGATTCAATATAGAAATCAAATTTCAATGGAGCAATATCTTTCAATCCTTTAAAATATTTTTGAGTTTCGTATTTTAAATTACGATTATCTAAATACTTTTTTACCCGGTATTCTCCATGAGACATATTACATATAGGACATCCTCTTCCTTTTAATATGTTTATAGGCGTTGCATTCCATTCATAACTACAAAAAACACACTTAAATCTACAATTTTTAACTATTCCATCATATCCATTTAAATATATAACCCTATCATTATCTGATTTTGATAGCCTATCTATAAATTCAGATTCTGATACTATTCCTCTACCGACACATTTTTGACACGGATTCTGATTATGTATCTGATGGTTTGGAGGAGTAGTCCATTCATATCCACAAATCTTACATCTAAACTTTGTAGATTTAGCATATTTAATATACTCTCCAATTAATTCAACGGTAGATTGTTTTTCTTGTAGCATAATTAAAAATTCTTCTTTATTGAATCTATTTTGAAATAATCTTGCACATTCTGAACATCCATGGCCTTGTAATAAAACATGTGGTTTTGCCATCCATTTTGTTCCACATTTTTTACATTCAACATTAATTTTCGTATTGTTATTAACATAGCTATCGTTAACAACAATATCAGGATTTATCTTAAATAATTCTTTTAAAAAATCATCATTAGATTTCCTAAGAGCTTTCCCCTTTTTAATATTAGAACACTTAGCGCATTGTCCAGTAGTTCCATTCACCTTTTCAATAAACCTTCTGGCCTGAACAGACCTAGTATCTCCACATATTTTACAGGTTCGAGACATTTTATTTCTCCATCCTGAAAATTGTTCGTTGAATATAAAGTTTGGACAAGATTCTTCAATACGTTTCATAGCTTGGTCTATTTGTTCTTGTGAATATGTATAAGACAAACTATTACTCATTTCTAATAAATTCTACACAATCTATTAGCTTTCTTTTTTTTTATTTTAGATAAATATACAGGTCGCTACACCTGACTTGTCAAATTAATGACCTCATATTTTCATATGAGAGCAGACTATATCTTCACCCTTTAATAATAAAAGGGGCACACCACTTCGGGATTCAAAAGCTTAATCCCTACTCCCTTGCGGGATAGTCGTTGAGGATTCCTCTGTTCGAGGCTTTCCTGCTGATTTCCGATTTTTAAATAACGTTTAGGATTTAACCATGCGTCATACATTTAATTTTTTCTACTTTCGTAACCGTACCATCTATGCATATTTCATCATTCTGTTTCGGTTTAAATGTCTTTACGGGTTTCCAGCATTTCAATGTGTATTTATTCATACAGATTTCTCTATACGCCGACTATTTATTATGTAAATATATAATATTTAATCGGGAACAGGAAGCTGTCCAAGACCTGTCTTGTGAGCACTTGAAAGAGAAGCAAT
>JABUSV010000227.1 GCA_021442555.1 Pseudobutyrivibrio sp.
GCCTTCCTTTTTGTACATTTTTGATGCGTCTGCAGATGTATTTGCTGTAAGTGCAATTACAGGAATATTCTCGTAGTCACCACCCAATTCTCGTATTTTTTTGAGTGTTTCAATACCATCCATCTCAGGCATCAGATGATCCACCAACACAATGTCATATTTTTTCTTGGCCATAAGTGATAGTCCTTTGGCACCGCTATCAGCCAAAGTAACCACATAATTGGTGTCCTTTAAAAAACTGTTGATAATAGTAAGATTTGTAGTTATATCATCAATTACCATTACGGCAACTGCCCTTGTATTCTTTGCGTCAAGTCCTGTATTAAATGGTGCGGTATCATCCACGAGTGCATTTGACACTATTCCCTGCTCTACCTCAAAGGATATTGTTGATCCTTCACCATATACACTCTCAATGTTAAGCTTGGACCCCATGGCAACCAGTAAACTGTTTACTATGCTCATGCCTAAGCCAGTGCCTCTGATGGTTCTGTTTTTCTCCAAATCAAGTCTGACAAATTCCTGTGTCAGCTTGTCTATGTCTTCTGGACGAATTCCCATACCAGTATCACTGACTGCTATCTTTAATTTGCCCTTTGAGCTGCTGATTGCTTCAAAATCAACTGATAGTGTAACTGTGCCCTGTTTTGTGTATTTTACAGAATTAGATAACAGATTGATAATAATCTGACGTATTCTAATATCATCACCATACAGGTCTTCTGGCACTTTTTGTCCGTACACAAGATTAAGTTTTAGGCCCTTTTCTTTGGACTGAGTCATTAACATGGCACAGCAGTCTCTTGCCAACGTGCTCACCTTGTATTCCACAGGAACAATCTTCATCATCCCGGCTTCTATTTGAGAATAATCCAGAATATCATTAATAACATTGGAAAGAACTCTTCCTGCATTGCGAATGTCCTTAGCGTATTCCAATGTCTGCTGATTGGTTGTATCTCTTATAATAAGCTCATTCATTCCCATTATGGCATTTAATGGCGTTCTGATCTCATGAGACATAGAAGATACAAAGGATGTCTTTTGCTTGTTTTCATCCATCAACTGACTGTTCTTTTGCTGTATGTTCTCAATGATTCTGTCCCTGTCCAGCAATCTAACCATAAACTTGTCAATATCTCTTACTGTGTAAAGCATCAACGGATTACTTTTGGAGAAACCTTTCACACCTTTGAAGGACAATTGAACCCAGATATATTCTCCATCCATGTTTTTCATTGGAATCTCAAGCGTTATCTTTTCCTGTACGGAAAGCTCCCTCATAAGATTATCCGGAGCTGATATCTCCAAAAATGTCAACCTGTCCTCTGGATAGAACATTTCCGAGATAAAGCCTCTCCAATTCGTATATGATATTTCAAAATAGTTCTGCGACTTCGAAGACAGCTCTGTTACCTGAGAGTTAAGACATTCGTCTTTTTCCAGGTTAACCATCATGGAAAACAAATAATTTCCTTTTATTAAATCGCTCTCAGCATGAGTAAGATCATACTCTTCGTAATTGTTTTCCTCTATAAAATATAGAGCACTGACATCTTCAGATATAGCCAAAATTCTATACTGATACAACACTCTTCTGTTGTCCGCCAGTATTTCCATATGACCAGACATGTTTTCTGCATTAAGTAGTTTGCTTGGATCAAACAGATTTGTTGTATCGTAATCCCCCAAGTCAACATCGAAGATAGACAGGAACACGTTTTTTATCAAAGTATTGATATCCTTTGCTCCTGCTATTCTTTTCGTAATTACATCATCGGCTTTAACCACTTCATAATTATCATCTGACTTGTATAAGATGATAATACTGCTGCATTTATCCACAAAGCAGCTATACATTTTCTTGTAAATATTGTTCTGAGATCCTAGTAACATAACCCTCTCCTTCACTCGTCACAACGAGTCGATTATCTCCGTACAATGATTTAAAAACCCATCCAGATGCGTTTCTATAAAAGCTATGTTTTCAGTTTTGGCAGCCATCTCAAGTATTTCAGCCTCTTCCCCCAAATCCATATACCCCATTTGCTTTGATACGCTTTTAATTCCATGAACTTTGGTTCTAAAAAGTGATATATCCTCCTTAAAATATCCAGCTAACACAGAAGAAACCTCGCTAAGTTCCTTTTTAAATACTAACTTTACCTTATCACTAAGCACAGGCCCATTAGTTTGAGGCATATTGGGCACTACCTGGGCGAGTGTATAAGGCATCTTACTTTCGATTATCTCTTTGAGTTTTGTAACCTCCAGCGGCTTTGTGACAAATCCATTTAAACCATATTGGCTATAGTTGACTATCAAGTCAGTAGACACATCTGCTGTAATAATAATGATAGGTACAAAAGAAAACTCTCTTATTTTCTTTGTTGCTTCAAAACCATCCATTACTGGCATCATCTTATCCATGAAAACCATATCATAGTGGGTGGTTTTCGCCATTTCAACAGCCTGTTCCCCGTTTAACGCAACATCAACAGCAAACTCCCACTGTTTGCACATAGCAACAAAAACTGCCCTGTTGACCTCCATGTCCTCGACCAACAATACTCTAGCATTAGGATAGATATATTCCGGCAAAACGTCCTTTGCCATATCTAGGGTTACAGCTGTCTTTTCTGCTTTCTTTTCAGATAAAATACCGTTAACGATATCAAGCAAATCAGAGCCTGCCGACTTTATTCTTATTGCATAGCCCCTGTTCTCATCATCTATATTGTTCTTATTTGCCAACAAGTCACTAAAGGCAATAATTGCATTTAACGGTGTCAACATTCTGTGACTAAGCTCTTTGATATACAAAGGATCTCTGGTAGATACTATTGTATTTTCATGAGGCACGGTCTCCTCTTCCTCTGAAAAATCTTTAAGAGATATTCTTTTGGCATATGGGTCATCCTTAATGTATCCACCTCTAAACAAGTACAAGACAATCATGTCCCCAAAAATAAGCGACATAACAATAAGAGACTCGCTCTGATTTCCATGGTTTTTTAATATTACAGCAACAGCTACTATCATTATACCCAAATAGAGCATATTAACAGTATGTCTTTCTCTTTTACTTGGTACAAATCTTTTAATTTGTTCAATAATCGATATTGCTATAACTACTGTACTATATGAGTACAAATATATCTTCTGTAAGAGTAACAATGTGTCGGAAGTAGTGTTATAGGTAAAAATGGAAATAAGATTAGCACCTATTAATGTAATAAACATGATAACCTCAACATGAAGAGGTATCTTCAGATGCATAACATCAAATAGATAATGACAGCATAGATATACCAGCTGTACAGACAGAAGTTGGCTCAAAAAATCTATTACCTGATCTGCTCCTGTAACAAATCTGGCCACTTGATAGAAACAGTATAGAACCATTGTAACCAGCACTATGGCAAGTAGTCTGTGCTGCCTACTGTTGATCTGTTTATAGACATAGTATTGTAATGTAAATAAACCAAAGCCAATTCCAAGAAAGGCCACAATTAAATCAGCCATTAGTACTCACCATAGTTGTTAATAATACGATCAATCTCTCCAAGAATATACATGTTATTGTATGGTCTTAAAACATATCCTGCCGCATTAAGTCTCTTAACTTCCATCACAGTCTCTACGTTACATAACGCTGATACAAACAATATTGGTATATTTTCATCTATTTTCTTAGATATTATTTCAGCAGCCTCGATGCCGTGCATTCCCGGCATATCAATATCCATCAAAATAACATCTGGCTTTGCAATAGATGGTAATTTTTCAACAATCTCTTCCCCTCCCGAAAAAGATACCACATCGTATTTCTTTTCCAGTATTTCCTCTAACATTGCAATGTTGGTAGCCATATCATCAACAATGTAAACGAGAGCCTTCTCCTCAGATCTCAAAGCCTCTGCCTCCTCGATAAGATCATCTGTAGCAGCCTTTATTGCTATTGAAAGATTCTGACGTTGCGCCAAATCAATGATGCTTCCATTCGTCAATCTGATTATTGGACGCAAATTATGAACCCCAGTATTGTCAAAAATCAGTCCCCTCATTCCATTTGACAATAATACCTCTGTCCCCTTTGGATATAATGGAACAGCCCTCGTCAACAGCTCTACTGTAGCTTTATCAAACATTATTCCGCATCCACCCATTAGATACTCACATGCTTCAAATGGAGAATATGGCTCCTTATATGGTCGAGACGCTGTCAACGCATCAAACACATCTGCCACATGCAAAATATTGGTAAAATGTGTCATTTCAACCTTGCCTACACCCTTTGGATAGCCACTGCCATCTACATTTTCATGATGAAACAATATAGCTGTCTTCGACTCCATAGCTATGGCGGGGTTATCTTTTACCAGATTATAGCTTATTACCGGATGTGTCTTTACTATTTCATACTCATCTTTTGTAAGCTTTCCCGGTTTATTTATTATGTCATCAGGTATATGCAGCTTTCCCAAATCATGCAGAAGCGCTGCAACACACAAGTCATATAAATCAGTATCATTAAAACCTCTTGCAATACCCATCAGACAACAGGTTATTGCAACATTAACAGAATGCGAGTATGTATGATTACTGTAGCTTTTTAAGTCCTTCAAATCAATATTGGCTATTCCTCTTTCGATGATTTCACCAACCATCTCCACAGCTATTTCTTTGCATCTGTCCAAATCTTCTCTCTTGAACGCGTCTATAGCCTCAAGTCTGACTCTTGGCGATATGGCACTATGCACCTCGATACCTGCAGAATATGCATCCTCTATATAGGCTCCTGTAAAGCCTTGATTCATTAGTCCTACTATATAACCGCTATTGAGAACCTGACCTCTGGTTAAGATAATGCGATTCTGATCATCATATATATCTCTTCCAAGAATCATGCCCTCTTCCAGCCCTTCAATCGAAACAAATCGCATAGCATGCTCCCAAAAATCAAAAGATTTCCTCTTTTTTTACTCTACAACATAAAAGTGTTTGTTTTCAAGTATTCACTATTAATTTATATTAAAATTATCTTCTTGTAGTTTTGTGCAACATCTACTACATTTGCTTTATAACAGAAAAGGTGATATACCATGGAATTTCTAAACAATAAAAACAACAAAACCACATTTATTAATTGCTACAGTGTATTCCTTTTAAATGGCATGTTAGCTCTGTCCATAGGGTCTCTTCTGCCATTTATAAGAGATGCCAGGGGGTTGGAATATGCCTTCTGTGGCCTGATTGTCAGCCTTCATTCCATCGGCAATCTCTTTTCCAGTTTTTTTGCTGGAACGTTACCCGTTTTTATTGGAAAAAAGAAAAGCATATTATTGTTTAATTCATTCTATGCTATTTCCTATATTTTGATACTCTTTTCCGCCAGCAATATGGCTTTAGCCTTTGCTTTCTTTTTGACTGGATTAGCTCGAGGTGCTACAAGTAACTTCTGCAATACAGCCATCAACTCTCTGGCTCCTGGTCGTGCCTGGATTTTGAATGGTCTTCACGCCATGTTTAGTATTGGCGCTCTGGCCTTTCCTATTTTCCTGACAATACTTACAAAAAACAATCCCTCAAACTGGACATATGCCTGTTTTTTCATGTTGGCAATGGGTGTTTTAAGTCTAATTCTTTACTTTATGATTCCAACAACAGATGATGTTACCAATGATAAAACTTCTTCTATGTCCTCCATGGATTTTATCAAAGCACCTCTATTTCATCTGTGTACTTTAACTCTGTTCTTTTATCTATGCGCTGAACAGGGCGTAATCGGCTGGTTGGTAACCTATCTCAAGGACACCGGTATACTATCTGCATCCAAATCACAGCTGTCTGCCAGCATCCAGTGGACTGCAATACTAATAGGCAGACTGCTAACTGCATATCTGTCTACCCGATTTGACCGCAAGAAGCTTATTCGTATTATGAGTTTCGGATTGGTGCTGTTTTTTTTAGTTCTAATCACAGGCCGCAGCGAGCTTCAGGTAATGATTGGTATATTTGGATTCGGACTTGCAATGGCTGGCATCTATCCTACCACTGTGTCATTCTCCGGATATCTAATAAAAGATTATCCTCTGGCTTGGAGCTTTGTACTTACACTGGCATCCTTTGGTTCAATTATCATGCCATCTGTAATTGGAAGAATCGCCGATACTTTTAGCATCTATTCAGGTATGTGTTCTGTAGCAGTTGCCGTTATAATAGACTTTATCTTTATCTGGCTGCTCACTCACTATATAAAAAAGAGTGAATCTTCGCTTAGTTAAACCTAATCTGTAAACTATACTTTAAATCTATATCCCACGCCCCATACTGTCTCAACATATTGGGGCTTGGAAGTGTTGAGCTCTATTTTGTCTCTAATTTTGTTTACATGTACTGTTACAGTAGAGATATCTCCTATAGATTCCTCTTCCCATATTTTTTCAAACAACTGCTCCTTTGAAAAAATAACATTTGGATTTTCTGCAAGGAAAGTCAAAAGATCGAATTCTTTGGCAGTAAAAGCCTTTTCTTCACCATTAACCCATACTCTTCTACTGGCCTTATCGATTCTGATTCCTCGAATTTCAATCTCGTTTTTCTTCACCTCTGGAGCACTTACCAGTCTGTCGTATCTTGACAAATGAGCCTTTACTCTTGCTACCAGTTCGCTTGGTGAAAATGGTTTTGTAATATAATCATCAGCACCCAGCCCAAGGCCACGTATTTTATCTATCTCTTCCTTTTTGGCAGATACCATAAGTATAGGCTCGTTTTTTTCTTCTCTGATTCTCTTACATATCTCAAATCCGTCCATATCAGGAAGCATCAAATCCAGTATAAACATATCATAATTGCCGCTTAACGCTTTACGCAAGCCTTCTGCTCCGTTGGCCTCTATATCTACTTCAAAGTTAGATAGCTCCAGATAATCCTTCTCAAGTTCTGCAATAGCTTCTTCATCTTCGATTAGCAGTATTCTACTCATATATTGCCTCCTGATATTTTCTCAAAACAAAAATCATCGTTGTACCCTCATTTTCTTTGCTGGTCACCCATATCTTACCGCCATGGTCCTCAATAATCTTTTTAACGATGGATAATCCTATTCCGGAACCACCTGCGGCTGAATTTCTGGATTCATCAGCACGATAGAATCTGTCAAAAACATGTGGCAAATCTGTTGTAGCGATACCCTTGCCATTATCAGCAATCTCTACTTGCACGAAATCACCTACATCCTTTAACACTACATTAATATGAGCCCGTACATCAGCCCTCATATACTTCACTGAATTGCTGATGATGTTGCCTATCACTCTGCCTAACTGCTCACTGTCACCAATAACAATAACATCCTCGTCTACATAATTGATATAGTCTAAGGTAACATGCTGGTTCTCAAGATCCATACCTATATCATCTATAAGACTTCCAAAATAATCTCTAACCAACAGCTTGGTGAAATTATATGGAATCCTGTTAGTATCAATCTTGGCATATAACGTAAGCTCATTAATCAGCGTATTCATGTCATTAGCCTTGTTATATATGGTTCTGATATATTTTTCCTGCTTTTCCGGAGTATCTGCTACCCCGTCCAGTATTCCCTCTGCATAGCCTTTGATAGCAGTGATAGGTGTCTTTAAGTCATGGGCGATGTTAGATATCAACGCCTTGTGTTCCGCCTCAGCTTCAATGCTTTCCTGAGCACTGTTTTGCAGACGTTTTCTCATGTCCTCAAAGGAATTACATAGCTGAGATATTTCATCATTTCCCTGGCACTTTATAGAAAAATCAAGATTACCATTTTTTATATTTTCAGCTGCCATAGTCAGCATATGAAGCTTTGGCGCTGTCCCTCTGTATATCCACAATACAAGCACTATTGCTGTAAATAGCAACACCACAAAGGAAAACACGCAGAAGTCTGTAATCAAGTTCTCATATCCTTCATATTTTTGAAGATTCTGCGCTACATCTCGCATAACTTCACTTGCCAACTCAGGCTGTGCCAATGTATCTATCACAAAGCTTCGCAGCAGTTTTCCCAAACACAGTGCCAGAAACACAGGCAAAAAAACAATTATTAAAAATGCAACTATAAGTCTATATTTTAATTTCATACTTTATTCCTTAGCTTGTAATATAAAAGGACACTCCATGGGAGTGCCCTAATTATAACATATATGACTCTATAAGGTTAGTTTTGGTGATTATAGAATATCTTTATCATCACATACATCGTTGATATCCACAACAACCATGTAATAATAACAT
>JABUSV010000209.1 GCA_021442555.1 Pseudobutyrivibrio sp.
ACTGTTGCAGAAAACTTATTTATTGGTCGTGAGCCTCTCACCAAAATTGGTACTATAGATTGGCGTAAAATGAATAAGCGTGCCAAGGAAATTATGGATGACCTTGAGATTAATATAGATGTAACAATAGCCCTTGAAAATTATTCTCTGGCTATTCAGCAGATGATTGCCATTGCCAGAGCTGTTGATATGAAGTGTAAGGTTTTGATTTTAGATGAACCAACTTCTTCATTGGATGACAATGAAGTTGAGAAGCTTTTCAGAGTAATGCGGGATCTGAAATCGAAAGGGGTAGGTATAATTTTTGTTACCCACTTCTTAGAGCAGGTATATGCTGTGTGTGATACTATAACTGTTTTAAGAAATGGAGAATTTGCAGGAGAGTACTCTGTAGAGGAATTGCCTAGAGTTAAACTTGTGGCAGCGATGCTTGGAAAAGACTTTGATGATCTTGCTTCTATAAAGAGAGAAAACCAGGTTGAGGCATCACAGGAAAAGGTTATTGAGGCCGAGGGATTAAGTCATAAGGGTACAATTAAGCCTTTTGATTTTGAAATCAAAAAGGGTGAGGTTATAGGTGTAACCGGCCTGTTGGGATCTGGAAGATCTGAGATGGTAAGATGCATCTATGGCGCGGACAGAGCTCAGACCGGTAAGATTAAAATGAACGGCAAGGAAATCAATATCAAGGAGCCAATTGATGCTATAAAAGCTGGCATGGGATATCTTCCAGATGACAGAAAAGCAGATGGATGTATCGGAGATCTATCAGTTAAGGAAAATATTATTTTGGCTTTACAGTCAAGAGAAGGTGTGTTTAAAAAGATATCAGATGCACAGATTAATAAGCTGGCAGATGAATTTATTGATTTATTACAGATTAAAACGGCATCCAGAGATACTCCTATCTCGCAGTTGTCAGGAGGAAATCAGCAAAAGGTTATTTTGGCAAGATGGCTCTGCACACAACCAGATTTCCTTATTTTGGATGAGCCAACCAGAGGTATAGATATTGGAACCAAGACTGAGTTTCAAAAACTTGCGTTGAAATACGCAGAAGAAGAGGGTATGAGTATAGTATTTATTTCATCAGAAATCGATGAAATGCTGAGAACCTGCTCTCGTATGTATGTAATGCGCGATGGTGCACAGGTAAGTGAGATTTCAGGTGAAATGACACAGGAATCAGTAATGGCGGCCATTGCAGGAGGTGAGTAGATGACTAATTTTAAAAAGCTTACACAGAAACCACTATTTTTACCAATCTTCTGTATGATTCTGGTGTTGCTGGTTAACCTGATTAAATCACCAGATTTTTTCGCAATCAGTGTCAATAACGGCGTATTGTATGGACGACTGATAGATATTATTAACAGAGGCTCAGAAATTGCAATACTTGCAGTAGGTCAGACTCTGGTTGTTGCTGTTTCTGCGGGTACAGATATATCTGTTGGTTCGGTAATGTCATTGGCTGCTTGTACATGCTGTACGGTTTTGGCAGGATTCGGTAATAATTCTGTAAATGAACTTCAGGTCCCTATGATAGTAGGTATGCTTGCAGGTATATTTATGGGTGGTGTATGTGGATCGTTTAATGGAGCGCTTGTATCAAAGCTCAAGATTCAACCTATGGTTGCTACATTGATTTTATTTACAGCGGCAAGAGCTATCGGATTGTTATTCTGTAATAATCAGATAACCTATATCAGATACGAGCCATACAAGTACTTAGGAAACTTTATACCGGGTTGCCCAATACCAACGCCAGTATTTGTGGCAATAGTTGTAATTCTAGTTGTAACTTTATTACTAAAAAAGACTGCACTGGGATTGTATATCCAGTCTGTTGGTATTAACAACAGAGCTGCAAGAATCTCAGGAATTAATTCAGATGTAATCTGTTTTGTATGTTATGTAATATGCGGTATCTGCGCAGGTATTGCGGGTATTGTTGCTTCATCGCGTATATACTCAGCAGATTCAAACAACATCGGATTAAACTACGAATTAGATGCTATCTTAGCTGTTGCGTTAGGCGGTAACTCTTTAGGCGGTGGTAAGTTCAATCTTATTGGTTCAATAATAGGTGCTTACACTATTCAGGCTATTACAACTACATTGCTTGCAATGGGTGTTTCCACAGATCAGGCACCAGTTTTTAAGGCAATAATTGTTGTAATCATTGTAGTTGTACAGGCTCCTGCATTCAAACGCTTCGTTGCAGAAAAGAAAGCTCAAAGAGCGGTGAATAAGGAGGTGGCATAATGAGAAAGAAAAAAATGGATTCCAACACAGTGTTGGTAGTCATTACAATCTGTCTTTTTGCTGCCATGTATGCAGTGGGATGTGTGATATATGCCAATAAAGGATTTGGAAATCTTCAAACATTTTTAAATATTTTAATTAACAATGCTGGCCTAATATGTGTTACCTGTGGTATGACATGTGTAATGTTAACAGGTGGTATAGATATTTCTGTTGGTTCAGTTATTGCCATGGACTGCATGCTAATGGTTTTTGGTATGAAAAACTGGGGTATGTCAGCTATTACCATGGTTATTATGGTTCTTGTAATTGGGCTTGTATTTGGTGCGGTGCAGGGATATCTGGTTGGATACATGGAAATACAGCCATTCATTGTAACAATGGCAGGTATGTTTTTTGCAAGAGGTATGACAGCAGTTATATGTTCTGGTCAAATATCTATTACAGAAGCAGACAATCCAATGTTCTATAAATGGGCTAATACAAAAATAAACATGCCTGCATTTTTAGGTCATGTTAATAAGCATGGAAAGCTTGTTGTGCCTTATATCCGTCCAACAGTAGTAATAGCTCTTATCATAGTTATTCTTATATTCCTGTTGTTAAAGTATACAAGATTTGGACGTTCTTTGTATGCGGTTGGTGGAAATCAGCAGTCAGCTACCATGATGGGTCTTAATGTAAAAAAGACCAAGATGATGTCGTATGTTCTTTCATCATTCTTATGTTCTATAGGTGGTATTTTATATTGTCTTAATACAATGTCGGGATCGGTACAGCAGGCTACAGGTCTTGAGATGAATGCTATTGCATCAGCAGTTATAGGAGGAACGTTGCTTACTGGTGGTGTTGGAAATGTAATTGGATCACTGTTTGGTGTGCTTATCAATGGGACAATTACTGTATTTGTAAACACCAATGGAAAGCTGCTTTCCAGCTGGAGTAGTATAGCAACAGCAGCATTACTATGTTTCTTCATAATTTTACAGTCTGTATTTGCATTAGTGAAAAACAGAAAATCGAAGTAATATCTAATAAGTAACATGTGAGAAAGAGAGGCAAAGGGAGGCCTCTCTTTTTCCATTTCATTATAAATACACAAATATATAGTATTGTTACATATAATGTATCGTTATAATATTGCCCAAAAATGCTATATAATATTTGTGTTTAATGCATTTCAATTTGGTGTGTTAAATTATTGACAAGTGAGTAATATGGATGATAGTATAGGGATGGAAACTAAAAGCAATATGATTAGTTCCCATCATCTGAGAATTGGGTATTAAAGAGGTACTTATGGACAGCTACAAGATTATCGATGTAAAAAGAAGTATTTTTGAAGACAATGATGCAGATGCAGACAGATTGAGAGAAGAACTCAGAGAACAGAAGACATTTTTATTGAATCTGATGTCTTCGCCTGGAGCAGGAAAGACTACAACTTTATGCCAGACAATAGAACGTCTTAAGAATGAGCTTAAGATAGGTGTTATGGAGGCTGATATAGATTCAGATGTAGATGCGGCTACCATTTTGGAGCATGGAGCCAGAGCCATTCAGATACACACAGGTGGTATGTGCCATCTTGATGCGGATATGACTCGTCAAGGGCTAAGAGAATTTGGCTCAGATGATTTGGACCTGGTAGTACTGGAAAATGTAGGTAATCTGGTATGTCCTGCAGAATTTGATACCGGAGCAGTTAAAAATGCAATGATTCTCTCAGTTCCAGAAGGTGATGATAAGCCACTAAAGTATCCACTCATGTTTAGCGTATGTGATGTGGTGCTTGTGAATAAATGCGATACACTTCCAGTTTTTGAAGAGTTTTCCAAGGAAGCTGTGAAGGAAAGTGTTAAAAAGTTAAATCCCAACGCCAAGGTTATTTTCGTGTCAGCAAAGACAGGGGAGGGCTTTGATGAATGGGTCAACTGGCTTCGCGACAGCGTCGCAGAGTGGAATAAATAATTGTTTTTGAGTAATTATTAAGGGATAAGAGGAGGACAATTAATGAGCAAGAACGATTACTTGGGTGAATTCCATCCAGCCTGGGTCGACGAGCTTAAAGATGAGGATGTCAGACAGTCCATCATCAAGCTTGGTAGTATGATTACAGACCGAAAGGAAATCAAATTACATCTTAAGAAGGTTACAAAGTATGATCCTGAGTATTGGGGCATTGCTAATCTTGTACCTACAGATGAGATGGCTGAGTTGTGTATGTCATTAGGCGGCATCAGACAGCCAAAGACATTGGATCAGATTTTAGAAAATGATTTCTGCAAGGGAAAAAATCCTAAGCATGTAGAGGATATGTTAGAGCAGTTATCATTTAATGGTGTATTAGAGTGGAATTATGAGAATTCACAGCACGAAAAACAGTGGGTACTTCCTATGTACGTACCAGGTTCTGCTGAATTTTCTTGTATGAATCAGCAGATTCTTGATGATCACCCTGAGATGGGTCGGTTCTTCGAGAGAATGAGCCGTCTTCCACTTGAAGGTTTAACTCACATGGTACCTCCAGGAGGAGCAGGCATTGGTATGCACGTTATTCCTGTAGAAAAAGCTATTTCCATGGAGAATGAGGCTGCTTCAGTAGAGAAGATTTCTCACTGGTTAGATAAGTATGATAATCATTATGCTGCATCACCATGTTCATGTCGTCGCTCTCGTATGACATACGAGGAAGGCTGTGCTGACGATCCAGAAGGATGGTGCATTGCAGTAGGCGATATGGCAGACTATGTAGTTGAGTCAGGTAAGGGTGGTCGCTATATCACAAGAGAAGAAGCTCTTGAGATTATGAAGAAGGCTGAGGACAATGGTTTTGTTCATCAGATTACAAATATCGATGGTGAAAACAAGATTTTTGCTATTTGTAACTGCAATGTTAACGTATGTTATGCTCTTCGTACATCACAGTTATTTAACACACCTAACATGTCTCGTTCAGCATATGTAGCTCATGTTACAGCTGAGGATTGTGTAGCTTGTGGTAAGTGCGTAGAGTATTGTCCAGCAGGTGCGGTTAAGTTGGGACAGAAGCTTCCTAAGAAGGATGGCTCAGCTGTTCAGTATCCAAAGCATGTTCTTCCTACAGAGAAGAAGTGGTCTGAGGATGAATGGGATGAGTTCTACAGAGATAACAACCGTATCAACTGTTATGAGACTGGTACAGCTCCATGTAAGACAGCTTGCCCTGCTCACATTGCTATTCAAGGATACCTTAGAATGGCTGCACAGGGCAGATACAAAGAGGCTCTTGCGCTTATCAAGAAGGATAATCCGCTTCCAGCTATCTGTGGTCGTGTATGTAATAAGAGATGTGAGGCAGCTTGTACTCGTGGAACAATCGATGAAGCAGTTGCTATTGATGATGTAAAGAGCTTTTTAGCACAGCTTGACCTTAAGGCTGATACAAGATATATCCCACCAGTTGTTACACCAACTCTCGAGGGTGGATTTGATGAGAAGATTGCTATTATTGGTGGTGGTCCTGCTGGTCTTACCTGTGCATTCTATCTTGCAGAAAAAGGCTACAAGCCAACAATTTTTGAGAAGAATGAGTATTGTGGCGGTATGCTTCGTTATGGTATTCCATCATTTGTTCTTGAAAATGATATTATCGAAGCTGAGATTGATGTTATGCGTCAGATGGGCGTAGAAATCAAGTGTGGCGTTGAGGTTGGTAAGGATGTTACAATTCCTCAGCTCCGTGAACAGGGATACAAGGCATTTTATGTAGCAATCGGATGTCAGGGAGGTAATCTTCCACGTATCGAAGGTGATACAGCGGTTGGTACAGCTACAGCAGTAGACTTTTTACATGAAGTAAATGCCAACGAGAAATATGATATCAAGGGTGATGTAGTAGTTATCGGTGGTGGTAACGTAGCTATTGACGTAGCTCGTTGCGCTGTAAGATGTGGCAAGGATGACACTAAGGTTTCTATGTTCTGTCTTGAGTCAAGACCAGAGATGCCTGCATCTGTACACGAGATTGCTATTGTAGAGGAAGAAGGTGTTACTGTTAACTGCAGCTGGGGACCAAAGCAGGTACTCGTTGATGAATCGGGAGCAGTTAAGGGTATAGTTCTCAAGAAGTGTACACAGGTTAAGGATGCTGATGGCAGATTTAACCCACAGTATGATGAGAATGATACAATCACTGTAGAGTGTAAGCATGTATTCTTCTCTGTAGGTCAGAGATCCGAATATGGCGAATTGTTCAAGGATTCCAAGGTTGTTATAGATAGAGGTCCTAAGGCTGATCCTCTTACATACCAGACCGGCGAAGCTGATATCTTTGTTGGTGGAGATATGTACACAGGTCCTAGATTTGCAATCGATGCTATTGCAGCTGGTAAGGAAGGTGCAATCTCTATTCACAGATTTGTTCGTCCACACAGCTCCCTTACAATCGGACGTAATCGTCGTGATTTTATAGAGCTTGATAAGGATGATATTTCTGTAGAGAGCTATGATAACTCAAAACGTCAGATGCCAGGCAAGGATGCATCAATCGATGGAAAGAAGAGCTTCCGCTGTCCAACTGTTGATCTTACAGAAGAGCAGATTAAGAAAGAAACCGCTAGATGTCTCAAGTGTGGTGCTTCTGTGGTTGATGAGAATAAGTGTATTGGATGTGGTGTATGTACAACCAAGTGTGAATTCGACGCAATTAAGCTTTACAGAGAGCATCCAGAGTGCTCTAAGATGACTCCATCTGAAGATAAGCTTAAATATGTACTTCCAAATGGATTTAAGCAGGCGGTTAAGCTTACATTCAAGGGATCAAAGAAGTAATTAAGTAACACGATGCGCCCTTATTTAGGGCGCATTTTTTTAAACTGTATTTTCTAAGCTGGGGAATGCATATGTTGATGAGATTAATGCCTGGCAACTCAATTGGAGAGATTTGCTACAATATTATAGTAATATATCTGATATTTACACTATTACTGACATTATATTCTGTCATAAGAATGCGTGTGGTCAACGGAAAAATAAATTGCAAGAAAAATGGCAGAGAAAGAATGCATAAATTGAGTCATGAAGGAAGACTTTCACAGCTTCCTGTATACACAATGGATGAGATGGCATCAAATAAAAAATTGTCAGAAGTCAGATTAACATTTTTTCCATGTGATAATCCTATTGACCATAGATTTGTCATAGTCCTTCCGGGAGGAGGATATGCTCATTGCTGTACAACTACAGAGGGCTATCCTGTGGCGGCCAAGATTAATGAATTAGGACATCATGCCTTTATTCTCGAGTATAGAACAAGATTTAATTGTAGTCCTTATGCACCCATGGAGGACCTGGCTAAAGCTATTGTGTATATAAAAAATCATCAGGACCTTTTTGATGTTACACTGGAGGATTATGCTATATGCGGGTTTTCAGCAGGTGGCAATCTGGCAGGAATATTTGGTGGCAGGGAAAGAGGATATGAATTCTATGATGTTCCAAAGCCAAAGACAATTATTCTGGGATATCCTTGGACTAACCTTAATCACTGGCATGACCATCCTTACTGGAATATATGGATGGCAATGATGGGAGTATGGTTATCAGTGCGTTGTTTTATTTACATGTTTGGATTTTTCAGTAAAAAAGATGTTCGAGACAGTCTTTGTGTTCAAAACTATATAGATGAGGACTACCCAGATACATTTATGATGGCAGGAGGACTGGATACTCTGGTTCCGGCATCAAGACATGCAGATGTTATGGAAGCAGCTCTTACGGAACACAATGTGAATCATATCTATCGCAAGTACTTTAGGTTACCTCATGGTATAGGAGTGGCGTCAAAAACATCAGCAGAAAAGTGGCTGGATGAGGCGGTGGAATTTTGGAGCAGATAAAATATATAATAAACAGTAAGTGGATAACTACTTGACTATAGACATGTGATGTGTTATCCTCACGTTCGTTGTTTTGGGAGAAAACAACCTATTTTTATTATATGAGGAGGATATAATTA
>JABUSV010000135.1 GCA_021442555.1 Pseudobutyrivibrio sp.
TTTGCCAGCTTAGGCAGTTCCTTTAGAAGATATGTTATGTAATGATAAGGAATGAGATTGTTCATCTTGGCTGTCTGGACTATGCTGTAGCAGATGCAGCTGGCCTCAGCTCCGGCAGGAGACTCAGAAAAGAGCCAGTTCTTTCTTCCGATAACGAAGGGTTTCACCGCCCGCTCGGCCATGTTGTTTTCGATTTCCAGACGACCGTCATAAAGGACATTCATTACCTTTTCTTTTTGATTATAGGCATACTCGAGTGCCTTGCCATACTTAGATTTTGGCAAGGTAATCTCTATTTCTGATTCAACCCACTCAAAGAAATCATCCAAGTGTGGTTTGAGATACTTTTGACGTGCCTCGTAACGTTCCTGGATGCTCATGTCATTGAATTTATTATCTAAAGCAAAGATGTCATGCAGCTTTGCGATGGCAAGATTTGCGCCTGTGCCGGCTCGTTCGTTTTTCTTAACAAGCTTTAAGGCCTCCACAAATTTTCGTCTTACATGAACCAGGCAGGCAACAAGAATTACATCCATGCCATCTTCGCCATTTTTAGGCTTCTTCAAAGCATCGTAGCCCTGATAGCCATCGCACATGATGTAGCCGCTGTAACCTTTGAGAACCTCTCTTGCATCAGAAGAACTTCTGGTTCTGGTGTAATTATAAAGGGCGATAGGCTTATCTTTATAACAGGTGGGTGTGGTGGTAACCCAAATATAAGACTTACTTTCAGCAGGCTTGCCTTCCTCTGAAAGTATCTGTGTATGAGTTTCATCGCAGTGAATAACTCCTCCTGCGTACTGAATCTCACACATCCTGTCCCTGATCAGCTTCAGCCAGTCATAGGCAACCTTAATTGTCCAGTTGCACATGTTGTTTTTGGTAACAGGAATGCCGACCTGCTTGTTGTAATGGTCAAGTCTGTCAAAGGGAATGGCAAGCTCATACTTCTTACAGATGATGTCAGCAATAAGCTCTGCTGACGCGCAGGATCTTTCAATAACCGGAACCGGAGTGTTGTCTCCGTCAACTATGTTGCCGCAGGCTTCGCATCGATATTCCTTGACTACATACTCATGGACAAAGGTTTTGGCTGGAATGGTTTCAATCAGCCTTACGATTCTTGTGTCATAGGCATAGAGCTGACCGCCACATTCGGGACACTTTCTTTCTGAAACATCACCTGAAAGAATACAGTCGGTTCTTTCTATTTCCAGTGCCTTTGTATTTTTTCTTCGACTGTTTTTCTTTGCAGACTTCTTGTCTGATGAATTCGAACCAGGCTCCAACTTTGGTTCTATGTTTATGGGATCTCTGTCAGCCTCCGCCTCATTGAAGATACCAAGGTCTTCAAAATTTATCTGTCCCGGAATGTTCGCTTCAGATGATTTACCAAAAACACGGCCATTACTAAGTTTGAGATTGGCCAGATACCAGTCACGTTCTGCCTCGACCTGTGCCTTTTCAGTGGCAAGTTTAAGACAAAGCTGTTCAATCTCTTCTCGACTCATCTTGGAGAAATCATATACAGTTTTTGGTTCTTCGTTAGTCTTTTGCATATGAAAAATGTAGCATAATGACCCTTTGAATTCTATTGTCCTAGAGTAGAAATATGCAGCAAAAAAGCCCTAAAATTAGGCGGTTTTAGGACTTTGAAATCATTGACATATGCACCTGAGTATGGGTGGTTTTTTATAAGAGTTTTCTTGCTTTTACCTCGTCAAAAGCAAAGGGTTCATCAAGGTTTAATCCATCCAAAAGCCAGGATAACTGCTGCTCGGTGACAGTAATTGTTTTCTTCCCAGGGACAGCTGTTGGCCACTTGAAAAGACCTTTTTCCAAACGTTTGTAATAAAGCCAGAATCCGTTCTTATCCCAGAAAAGAATCTTAAGCTTGTCTCTTGATCTGTTGCAGAAAACAAACAGTGCGTTGGAAAAGGGATCAAGCTTGAAGTGGTTTTCTATAATAAGCGCCAGCCCATCTATGTTGTTGCGAAGGTCAGTTGGACCCACGGCAAGATAGACTGGACAACCGGGCGTCAGCCTCAGCATGACTGCAGCACCTTTAAGACAGATTTTAGCACCTTAACATCTGTGGCTTCTGAAACATCTATCTTGAAGTCCTTATAACTGATGGTAATGAATGAACTGATTGATGCCACAGCTTTATTGTTGTCTGTATCTGCAGCTTCTGGCAAGACTTCAGACTGCGTTGGCTGATTCAAAACTGGTTCGTTGCCTACAACTGGTTCAACCTCTAACGGGATGAAGACCGGAGTAGGTGATGCGTTCTTTTTTGTTTTGGTTGCCTGTTTTGAACCTTGGGCGGCAGCTTCAGTATCTTTAATGTGAAGCCTTGCCATGTTTCTTGTTAATGTTGTGTCTGAGATATTGTGTTTCAGACAATAGGAATGTTTTGACATCCCGCTGTTTTGATAATCTTTGATTATCTCTTCCCAATTGTATCTGGCCATAAAAAATAACCTCCTGTAGCATCTATTATGCTACAATGAGGCTATCAAGTCTCCCCATGGTGGTGAGGCGCTTACGGAATATCAAACAGGGAGATTGCTGAATGTTAAAATTTTTAGGAAATGGTAGTGCCTTTAATAATCGACGAGACAATAACAGCGCATATTTTAAGCATGATAAAACGCTGGTTTTGATAGATGCTGGAAGCACTGTATTTAAAAATGCGTTAAATAAGAATATATTTGCAGATGTGTCTGAGGTATTTATAGCTATAACTCATTTACATATGGACCATTGCGGAAGTATTGGACAGATAATAATGTATTTGTATTATAAGATGAATATAAGGCCAACGGTAATTTTTCCTCAAACAGACATCATAAATATTTTGGATTCATCTGGAATTACAAGAGATATGTATAACATTGTTATTACGGATGATAAGTATATTATTCATAATCATGATAATGAAATGATTACATTAAAAATAATGAAATCATCTCATGTGGATACTATTGACAGCTATTCCTTCCTGTTTAATTATTTGGATAAATATAGATTTTATTACAGTGGTGATGCAAAGAGTATACCTGAAACTGTATTGTCTGATTTCAAAAATAAAACTATAGATGTGATATATCAAGATACCTGTGGTGTAACAAATCAAGGGAACGCTCATCTTAATATTGAAGATTTATGTTTATTAATTCCAAAAGAATATAGAAACAAAGTCTATTGCATGCATTTGGACCAAACGCTTGAGGATAAATACATTGAAGATAAAGGTTTTAATGTTGCAAAAGTTGTATGATAAATCACTATTAAGCTCTATTCTATTAATTAGAATAGAGCTTTTTTATGGCAATAATACGCACACAATAGGAGAAGGGAGTATTTGCCCCAAAGTGTTGGCCTAGAGGAATAAAAGAGATATAATTATTTAGCACATTTGGAAATTCGATGCAGGAAGGATAGGACTAGTTGTGAAGGATTTGACGATAGCGATTTGTGACGATCAGGGTGTATTTACAGATATATTGGGCGACATGTTAGAAAAAGTGTTGACTGATTTACATGTCATTGGATGGAAAATAAAAAAATATACATCTCCGATGCTTTTGGTGAAAGAACTCAAAGAAATTGAAGTTCTTTTTTTGGATATAGAAATGCCCGAGATGGATGGAATCGAAGTGGGCAAAAGGATAATGGAAGACAACCCTGACTGTAACATAATAATGGCGACTTCAAGGATAGACAGGGTTAAAGAAGCCTTTCATATACGAGCTATGAGATTTTTAACAAAACCTTTTGAAGAAGATGAAGTTAAAGAGGCTATGATGACCATTTTAGACAGAAGAACAAGTCATCATCAGATAGAAGTATATAAAGACAGAGTAAAAATCAATATCAAAGAAAAAGATATTGCATTGATTAGAGCATATAATGGATATGTGGAGATATATGCAGGAAATGAAGTATTCAGAAAAGATGTTTCAATAATAAAGTTTGAGGAAGAAATCGACAGCAGAATATTCTTCAGAATAAATCGCCAGTATCTGATTAATTTTGGATATATTGAAAAATACGATAATAATAAAGTAATGGTATGTGGTAAGAGTTATAATATAGCACGTAAAAAACAAAAAGAATTTATACAGCAATATATAGACTTTGATTTGAGATTTAGAGGGACTAGATGATACAAGTACTGGAGTGGGAACTTATTTTTTGTATTGAAATAATTAAATATTATTTCGCATATAGAATCTGCACAAAGCAGAAAATGAATATAAAGCTAATGACTGGAGCTGGTGTATTCTTTGGGGCTATATCAGTTATTTTGAACATACAACTGGTTCCGCTAAAGAGTTATTACATATTGTGCTCTCTTGTAGCAATCAGTACGTTGTTTTTGTCAGGTTACCAGGAGACCATAAGTAACAGAATATGGCAATTTCTGATTATATATATGTCAGTAACATCCTTTGACACCCTGATAAGTAAGCTGCCACTTAAGATCTACCGCAACAACATGTTGTCTATAGAAGCCAGAACTATTCTGTGGGATTGTACATCATTGGTATGTATTGTAGTTTTTGCACTGTTTAGATTAAAAGTAAAACGTTATTCATGTAATCGTAGATTTCATCGCACGAAGCTTCATGTAAAGTCTGCTGTACTGTTGGCAGACTTCTTTTTGTGTATGTGTGCTACAAAACTGATAGCGATATCAGATGATGATGGCAGGGCTAAAATATTTGCTGTTTTGGCATATCTGGTAATCGTGTATTTGGGTACTCAGACAATTAATATCCTTGAACTAAACAATCTTCTCAATAATATTGTGGAACAAGAACGATATGCTAATGAAATACAAAGAGAGTATTATCAGACACTATTAAATAATGAAAATGAAACCCGGAGTTATCGACATGATATGATGGATCATTTTGCGGTTATAGAGTCATATTTGAAAAACCAAAAGTATTCAGAAGCCGAGGAGTATATAAGGACTCTTTATAAAGAGTTGGAGGATATAGCTAATAAAAAATACATGGTTGGAAACGATGTCATAGATGCAATATCAGGACATTATTTACCACTAATTGAAGACTATGTTGATATATGCATAAATGGAAAAATCAGTGATGAATTAGATATTAGTAGTATGGATTTATGTACGATATATTCTAATCTGCTAAAAAATGCAATTGATGAATTGCAAAGCTTTAATACTGGATTTGACGGTAAACTAAAGCTTGAAATCAATTTCATAAAAGGAGACAGATTTTTAAGACTGGAAGTCAGAAATACATCTAAGAGTAATGCACTGTTTAATGGAATAACAACACCAACATCCAAAGCAGATACGATAAATCATGGTATTGGACTTAGCAACATTTTAAAAGCACTGGGTGACGATAATGAACTAATATCCATTAATCAATCAGATGGCTGGGTTTGCGCTGATGTTGTTATTCCCATAAAGTAGTGCAAATATTATCTGGCTAGTGTTTACCGCCAAATAACCATTCCCATATTGTAATATCCATAGTATTACTTCCTCCTGTTAAATGATAATTTCATGGTAAGTAATATAGGATATATATTCAAGCATAACTCCTTGAACGACCTTATAACTCCTTGAACGGTAATAAAATTGATTCTCAAACTAGATTTCTTCAATATAATTGACATAATCCAGACTGTTAAGACTGTTGAGAATCCCGTGATGGGAAATACGACCGCCTAAATCAAGTTCCAAAAGTATGGCAACATCTGAGTCCTGAAGAGTTTTTTCTTTGCTTTTGGTAATAGACAGCAAGGTGTAGCCGGTTTCATTTAAAAACTTGCGAAGTCTGGTTACGCCCTTGGCTTTTTCTACCTCCAGATAAATACTAAGATAGCGATTGTGGCCTTCCACCTGTCTGCTGACTGGCATCAAAAGCAGATTGCATATCATAATAAGGGCAAATGAGATACATCCAGTGATTAAAAAACCACCGCCGATAACCATGCCCATGGATGATGTAACCCAAAGGGTGGCAGCAGTGCTTAGGCCCTTGATCTGGTTACGGCCAGTCAGAAGTATTGTACCAGCCCCCAAAAAGCCTATACCACTGACTACACCAGCAGGGATGCGACTGGCGTCAGCATACAGGCCATCCAGATGACCGAGATATACATTAAGGACCGTGGCTATGGCTGAGCCAAGACTAACCAGCGCAAATGTCTTGATTCCTGCGCCGTCTTTTTTTGATATTCGTTCCCATCCTATGAGACTTCCAAATACAGTAGCCATCAGAAGTCGAATAGCTACTGCAATGGAGTCGTAGCCCTGTAGATATGAAAGTACATTTTGCACCTTAATCACCTCTTTTTACAAAGCGTATACAGTGTTGCGTTCGAATGACAGATATGCCTTATCGCCAACCTGATATATCTTTTTATTTTTGGGATTGTAATCCTCTATTTTAACGATACCATCGCCAACCTTAACATGATAGTTCTGGTATGCACCCATGAAGCATGAGTAAACTATTTCGCAAGGAAGCAATCCTTCGTCGCCGATAAATACACCTTCAGGTCTGCATACTATCTTGCAAGGACTTCCAGTATCCAATCCGTTGGTATTGCACTCAAATTCGATATTTCCAGTTTCCACTACACCATCATGCTTTACATGTCCTTCAATGAAGTTCGCCTGGCCGATAAAGTCAGCTACAAAGGCGCTTTTAGGGCTATAGTATGTTTCCTGAGGAGTACCTATTTGCTCCACAATACCCTTGTTCATGATAATAATCTGGTCAGAAATACTCATGGCTTCGGCCTGGTCGTGGGTTACATAGATAGCAGTAATTCCCACCTTCTGTTGGATACGGCGAATCTCTGAACGCATGGAAACACGAAGCTTTGCATCGAGATTACTAAGTGGCTCATCAAAAAGCAGTACACTTGGTTCTACCACAAGAGCTCTGGCAAGAGCGACACGCTGCTGCTGTCCGCCAGAGAGCTGATTGGTAAGACGGTTTTCCATACCAGTTAGCTCTACCAGGTCAAGCATCTTCATAACGCGCTCATATATCTCGCTTTCTGGAAGCTTTCTTAAGTGTAGTCCGTAGGCAACGTTGTCAAAAACGTTGTAGTGAGGAAACAGAGCGTAGCTTTGGAATACCATGGCGGTGTCACGTTTGTTAGGAGTAAGTTCATTGATGGCTTCATCTCCAATGTATATCTCTCCGGCATCTGGGCTCTCGAAGCCTGCAATCATACGAAGAGTGGTTGTTTTTCCACATCCAGATGGGCCGAGCAAGGTAACAAAAGTACCAGGTTTGATATCAAGGGATATGTTGTTGACAGCATAAAAATCTTTTCCTGTCTTAGGGTCTTTATATATCTTTGAAATGTGATCTAGCTTCACACCTTTTTTTTCTTTCATTTAATTTCCTCTTTTCTGTGTCTTTTGCTTTTATTTTTTCTTAACACGCTTACTTGTACCAAAGAAGCTGATAAACAGATTCATCAACAGTACCGCAAAGTATACGATAGCAATAAGGATAGTGGCATATGCACAGGCAACGCCGTAGTAGCCTTTTTCTGCGAACTCGTTAATCTGACATGTGATAAGCAAAAACTGTGGTGTAACCAAAAGAATGATGGCACTGATGGCTGTAATGCTTCTGACAAAGGATGTAACAAGTCCACTGAAGAAGGAATCCTTGATTAACGGTAGTGTAACTGAAGTAAATACCTTGCCGCTTCCTGCACCCAAGTCATAGGCTGATTCTTCGATGGACTTATCAATCTGCTGTAAAGCTGAGATACCACTTCTGGTTCCAACAGGAAGACTTCGTACTATAAATACAATAATCAGGATTGCAGCAGAACCGTAGATTCCTTTTAACGCCCCAGTCTGGAACAAACCATTCGCATAGCCTCTGATAAAACCAATACCAAGTACAGTACCGGGTACTGCCATGGCAAGCATTGAAGTAAACTCGATAAAGGCCTTTGATTTAAACTTTTTCTTAACAACCAGATAAGCAATAACCATTGACATAAGAGCAGTAAGTGGTGCTGCAATAATGGATAATACAAAGGAATCTTTAAAGGCCTTGAAACCACTGTATTTAAACAAATATTCAAACCACTTGAGAGACAGGCTGTAGTCACGTCCCCATAGCTTGAACAGAGCACCGAAAGGAATCATGATATACATC
>JABUSV010000022.1 GCA_021442555.1 Pseudobutyrivibrio sp.
ATAACCTGTCCGTCTACTTCAATAGTAACACCGTTTCTGATATCACCAGCTGAAATCATCTTAAAATCCTCCTTAAATTAGCAAACGCCATTCGTGCTTGCCATTTTACCCTAAAATCGTTAATTATTCAAGTTTTTTCAATCTAGAATACAACTATAAACCACCGTACATATTATAACGTATTGGCTCTGTCTGCAATATTTTTTTGAAAATTAATTACATCATGATTGTATTCATTATTCATAAGTGATGAATTAATCATAAAATCAGCGGAGGCTTTGTTGATAGCCATAGGGATGTCATACACCTGTGCTATTCTCATCAAAGCCTTGACATCTGGGTCATGAGGCTGTGCCGAAAGTGGATCTGAGAAAAATACCACAAGGTCAATCCTCCCCTCGACAATCTTGGCGCCAATCTGTTGATCACCACCAAGAGGACCTGAATTGTAGCCTCTTACAGGCAAACCCGTCTTATCGCTGATCATACGGGCTGTTGTTCCTGTTCCACACAAAAAGTGAGCTTTAAGGATTTCCTTGTTATCCTCACACCACTGAATAAGCTCAGGCTTTTTACCATCATGAGCTATAAGGGCAATACTCTTTTGTTTTGGCAGAGTAAGTGTTATTTTTTCATCCATGTTATTTCCCCCTTTAGATTGCATCTAATGCATTCTTTATATCTTCTATTAAATCTTCTTTATCTTCAAGACCACATGACATTCTCACAAGCCCTGCTGGAACTCCTGCTTCCATGAGCTGTTCATCTGTCATCTGTCTGTGTGTAGCTGTGGCTGGGTTTAAACAGCATGATCGAGCATCCGCAACATGAGTCTCAATAGCCCACACTTTGAGATTTTTCATAAACTTCTCTGCAGCTTCTCTTCCCTCTAACTCAAAGGATACTACACCACATCCTCCGTTAGGAAGATACTTCTGCGCTCTCTTATAATACTTGTCGCTCTTAAGACCAGGATAGTTTACCTTGATTACCTTGTTGCTGGATTCCAAAAACTCTGCTACAGCCTGTGCATTTTCCACATGACGAGGCATACGCACATGAAGTGACTCAAGACCATGATTAAGAATAAAGGCGTTCTGAGGAGCCTGAATACATCCCAAATCTCTCATAAGCTGTGATGTTGCCTTGGTAATATAAGCCCCTTCATTTCCAAACTTCTGGGCATATACTATACCATGATATGATTCATCAGGTGTTGTAAGTCCAGGATACTTGTCAGCATGAGCCATCCAGTCAAACTTGCCTGAATCTACTATTACGCCACCTAACGCTGCACCATGTCCTTCCATATATTTGGTTGTAGAATGTGTAACTATATCTGCCCCCCACTCTATAGGTCTGCAATTAATAGGAGTAGGAAATGTATTATCGATAATAAGTGGTACACCATGAGCATGAGCTACCTTTGCAAACAGCTCAATATCAAGAACAGTAAGAGCTGGATTGGCAATTGTCTCTCCAAACATGGCTCTGGTGTTATCCTTGAAAGCCGCACTAAGTTCTTCTTCTGTAGCATCTGGTGATACAAAAGTAACATCAATGCCCATCTTTTTTAAAGTAACGCCAATAAGATTGAAAGTTCCGCCATAGATCGATGAAGAAGCTACAATGTGACTTCCCGCCTCGCAGATATTGAACAAAGCAAAAAAGTTGGCAGCCTGTCCAGATGATGTAAGCATTGCAGCACAACCACCCTCAAGCTCAGCAATCTTTGCCGCAACATAATCATTGGTAGGGTTCTGCAATCTTGAATAAAAATAACCAGAAGCCTCCAAATCAAACAGCTTGCCCATGTCCTCGCTGGTATCATATTTGAAAGTTGTAGACTGTATTATTGGAATCTGTCTGGGTTCACCATTACCAGGGATGTAACCTGCCTGAACACACTTGGTGTTTATTCTCATATCACTCATCATTCTTCTCCTTCATATTCTCCTGTATACTTCAAAATTCGCTTTCTCTTGATTATATATATTGTGAAAGTGTCAATCAAGCAAATACGCCCCTAATCCACACTCTTTAGCGATTCTGTCATACTAACAGCATTTAGCTTTCTTCTCATGAACAAATTAACCAATACAGTAAACAACAGTGTGAGTAAAAAGCCATACACATAGCTATACACACTTATATGCACATCAAAAGTTATCATGTCTACAACAACCTCTCCCATAACAAAAGTATGCAGAGCCTTTCCAAGGAACATTCCCACTGCTGCACCCATTATGGTCAAAAGTATGTTTTCCCTGAATACATAAGATGCTGTTTCATTGGCATAAAATCCCAACACTTTGATTGTAGCTATCTCTCTGATGCGTTCTGTAATATTTATATTGGTCAGATTGTACAGAACAATAAAAGCAAGACTTGCCGCGCAGCCTATTACAAGCACAATTATTATATTCAGGCTCTTCATCATGTTGGCCACTCTGTCTCTCATGTCTATGGAGGCAGTAAGAGTAGTTACATCCTCATCATCCATAAGAGTTGCTGACACCTGATGCACGTCATCTGACTCACGTATATTCAAATAGGCACTCTTGTATTCCGGATTTTTACCGGTGGCACCAATATATGTATCCGACACCATGTAGGCATAATTATATATAAAGTTTTCATTTATTCCGCTTACGACTGCATCTATATATCCTGTATCCTCCGAAAACAGTCTGATTTCATCTCCGATTCGCACATTGTATGCTTCTGCAAGCCTTGCATTGATAACAACTTCGCCTGCTTTTGGCAACATAACAGCCTCACCTTCTACAGTGTGTAAATCCATAAACTGTCTCAAATCTGCTCCAGACTCAAACACATCTACATAGATATTTTTGGTATAACCCGATGCCATAAAATCCATTGCATTTTCCTGGAATACCACATAATCTTTCTTAGCCTTGTATCCCAGCTTATCAAGTACTGGTGCCTCATCACAGGATACATCCTCAGAAAAGCTTACAACAATATCGTACAGTGATATCCCTGTGTACTGACTCTCTGCAATATTGGCAATAGAATCATTGATTCCAAATCCTGTAACCAGAAGAGCAGTACATCCACTGATTCCAAGAATCATCATAAACAGTCGTTTTTTATATCTGAATATATTACGCAGTGCAACCTTTCTTAAAAACTTTAACCTGCTCCAAAGCGGATTAATATACTCCAAAAAAATGCGTTTTCCTGCCTTAGGCGCCTTTGGTCTCATAAGAGTTGCCGCCATCTCCATCAGTTCTATACGACAGGATAATGCCGTAGTCCCCACTGAACAAAGTATTGCCACAACAAAGCTTAGCACAAGCATTTTGGGACTAAAATAATAAGTGACATCATTAGTGTGATACATCATGCCGTAGGCGTACCATATGGCTTGAGGAAAAACAATGGTTCCTGCTGCAAAGCCTGCCCCCATTCCAAGTAGAGCCGCAGTTCCCGAATAAAAGGTGTATTTAGCCATAATAGATGCAGAAGAATAGCCCAAAGCCTTGAGCACTCCAATCTGAGTCCTCTGTTCTTCCACCATTCTTGTCATGGTTGTCATACAGACCATGGCTGCTACCAGAAAAAAGAATATCGGAAATACATTGGCTATTCCACCAACAATGGAAGAATCACTTTCAAAGCACACATAGCCTACATTAGCTTCTCTGGTAAGCACATATATGTCAGGCTTTTTTATATCATCTATATCCTTTTGTCCATCTGCTATCTTATTCTTTGCTTCTCCTATATCCTTTTTAGCTGCAGCTATATCAAGCTCTGCGTCGGATATCTTTTTTTTATTATCTTCTATCTCTGTCAGTGCTTCATCAATCTTCTTTTGTCCCTTGTCAAGTTCCTTTTCCTGACGCAACAGTTCTTCTTCCTGCTGGGAAAAATCCATCAAACCTGCATACATCAGCTTGGACTGTTCTAACTGGTCTCGCGCTTCTTTTATAGCCTTTTTTCCATCGTCAATCTTTTTTTGATTGTCACTGATTTCAGCCATAGCATCTTCTATTTTATCCTTGCCATCTGCGATTTCTTTTTCAGCATCCGACAATTCCTTTTCGCCCTTAACAACCTCTTTTTGTGCATCATCTATCTTTGACTGAGCCTCATCTACAATGCGATTATATCTGTCATCGGCTATTATCTTCACCTTATCCTCATAGTAGGAGTTGAGCTTATCTATTTCATCATTGTATTCTGTAGAATATATCTTATTATTCGTAGTAAGTTTTCCATAGATTTCCATGTAATAGTCACAATCAAATGCATCCAGGTTCATGAAAACAAAAGCATCTATGACGCCCTTGCCAAGATTTGTATTTCCTCGTTCGTACTGTATATACAAAGGCGACTGCACCAGACCCGTCAATTCATATTCCCGGTACTTGAAATTTTCAAGGTTATCAGTGGCATTATCCTTTGAGAAGGTAATCTTTTTGCCGATATCATCAGGGGTAAACCAGGCGCTGTCACCTACACACTCTCTGTCATTTTCAGGAAGATGTCCCTCAACAAGCACCAGTTCATTTACACCCTCTGTTATACTATGAGCCCTAATTATGTGACTTTGTCCCGCTTCTGATTCGTATATAATGTCAAAATAAACCGCACCTGCAACCGCTGCAAGGTACTCATCCGTCGACAGCTTTTCTACGTCCACATCTTCAAATCCGAGAGTGGATACATATCTGAAATCATAAAACTTTGTATCATCAAAATATCTTTGCATAGCCGCATGCAACGCTGGGTCCGTTACCTTTAAGCCAGAAAAAAAGCCCACACCAAGAGCAACGATTGCCATTATGGCTATGAATCGTCCAAGGGTTTCTTTTATCTCTCTTAAGGTAGAAATCCAAATCTTACTCTTCATGTGGGTTACCAATCGATATCTTCGATATCCACTATATTTTCATTTTTCTTAATATCAACAACGGTACCGCTTTTGACAGTGATAATCCTGTCAGCCATGGCGGTAAGAGCCTGATTGTGAGTAATGACAATTACAGTCTTTCCCGATTTTCTGCAGGTATCCTGCAACAGCTTTAAAACAGCTCGTCCAGTAACAAAATCAAGAGCACCTGTTGGTTCATCGCATAGCAACAGCTTAGGATTCTTGGCAAGAGCCCTGGCTATAGCCACTCTTTGCTGTTCGCCTCCTGATAACTGAGCAGGGAAATTACCCATACGATCCTTGAGTCCCACTTCATCCAGCACCCACTGAGCATCTATAGGGCACTTGCATATCTGAGCTGCCAGTTCGACATTTTCCTTGGCGGTAAGATTGCCCACCAGGTTGTAAAACTGAAATACAAATCCCACATCATATCGCCTGTAGGTAGTCAGTTCTTTTTTGTTAAAAGCAGAAATATCCACCCCATCTATTAGCACCTGACCGCAGGTTAAGGTATCCATTCCACCAAGTATGTTAAGAATAGTCGTCTTTCCAGCACCTGAAGCACCGACAATAATGCAAAATTCACCCTCTTCAATGCTAAAATTAACATCTCTTAAGGCTTCTATCCTTACTTCACCCGAATCGTATACTTTACCAACATTTTTGAATTCTACAAGACTCATAGACAAATTTCTCTAATCTGGTTCTCCATGATTTCAACAATATCTGCTCCGTCTACGTATCCACTGTACCATTCAACAATCTTATCAAGGGCTGTATCCACATTCCATACAGGTTGCCAGCCAAACGTCTTTTTGACTTTTGTGCAATCAAGCTTTAAGAATCTGGCCTCATGGGGGCCTCCATCATTTTTGTTCACCCAACAGATATTTTCGCCTCTCATTTTGTTCCATTTATCACAAAATGCGGTTGTAATGTCTCCTGTGTTCCAGCAGTCCTCATCGTCAGGTCCTATGTTGTAGCTTCCCTGAAGGCTTCTGTCATTGTACTGAGCCTTGGCTATCATAAGATAGGTCATCACTGGCTCTAATACATGCTGATAAGGTCTTGTGGAATAAGGATTACGCACAATAATATCCTGCTTGTTGGCAGCAGCTCTCACACAATCCGGAATGATTCTGTCTGCTGCAAAATCTCCGCCACCTATAACATTTCCTGCTCTGCAGGTAGTAATGGCGCAATCGCTTTCATTAGCAAGAAAAGACTTGAAATAGCTGCTGGTCACAAGCTCCGAGCAGGATTTGGAATTGGAATATGGGTCATATCCGTTGAGTTCCTCGTCCTCTCTGTAACCTCTGTCCTCCTGCTCACGATTGAGATATACCTTGTCAGTAGTGACATTTATAAAGGACCTAACGCAGGAATGGGTTCTGACACATTCTAAAATATTGACAGTACCCATTACGTTAGTTTCATAAGTATACACCGGATTTATGTAGGATTCGCGAACAATCGGCTGAGCAGCCATATGAATCACGATTTCTGGTTCTATTTCGTCAAATACCTGGTTCAAGTGGGACAGGTCCCTGACGTCACCTATAACATGATTAATCTTATCAGCGAGGCCTGCCATCTCAAACAAGGAAGGCTTTGTCGGTGCCTCAAGGGCGTAGCCTGTTACTTTAGCTCCTGCCATTACAAGAGCCTTGCACATCCAGCTTCCCTTAAAGCCAGTATGTCCGGTTATCAATATATTTTTATCCCTGTAAAAGCTTAAATCGTACAAAAACTATTCCCTCCAAGATAATCTGTGTAAATTGCCCTCAGTTTCCAAATCAAAGAATTCATTTTGCCTCAAAGCTTCGTAAAGCATAACAGCCACTGAGTTGCTTAGGTTAAGGGAGCGTATGTTTTCTCCCATAGGAATACGCACTGAGGTATCCTCATAGTCCAAAAGAATCTCCTCTGGAATCCCTGCGCTTTCCTTACCAAACATAATAAAACAGTTATCCTCGTACCGTACCTCGTCGTACCTTTTCTTAGCCTTGGTGGTAGCCATGTAAATCTTAGCTCCGGGGTTTTTTGCCAGAAAATCTTCAAAGTTGTCATATCTGAACACCTCAAGATGCTCCCAATAATCCATTCCGGCTCTCTTGAGATTTTTGTCATTGATAATAAAGCCCATAGGCTCAATAAGATGAAGCCTGGTTCCTGTAGCTACGCAGGTGCGTCCTATGTTACCTGTATTCTGTGGAATCTCTGGCTCATGCAGTACTATGTTAATCATGTTGCTCCTCAAATCGCTCCCACATTTATCTGTGGGATTCTATTTTTGTTTAATATAATAACACATTTTGATAAAATAACCCCATGAACATTTATCTTGCGCCTCTTGAAGGCATTACAGACAACATATATCGCAATACCTTCTACAGACTCTACGGTGGTGTAACCAGAATGTACACCCCTTTTCTGTCTCCTAATTCCACGGAAAAGTTTCCTGCCAGAGAATGGGATAACATAGATCCAGCCATTAACGACTCGGATATAATCGTTCCCCAGCTTCTAACCTGCAACAGCCAGCACTTTCTGTGGGCTGCAAAGGAGATCTGTGGCTTAGGCTTCAAGGAGATAAATCTTAATCTTGGATGTCCCTCCGGTACTGTAGTTGCAAAGAAAAAGGGCAGTGGGCTCTTGTACTATCCCTGGGAGTTAGATATTTTTTTGCAGGAAATCTTCGAAGGTGCTTACAATTTAGGACAAAACATCTCCATCAAGACCCGCATAGGCAAAAATTCATGTGAAGAGTGGCCGGAAATACTTGATATCTTTAAAAAATATCCTGTATCCGAGCTTATCATTCATCCTCGACTCACCTGTGATTTTTACAAAGGACCACTTCACATGGAATGCTTTGATGCAGCCTACAGTCAGTGTAAGTATCCTGTAGTGTATAATGGAGATATCAAATCACTTGCAGACATAGATAAAATAAGCGCCTCCTATCCTGACTGCAGTGCCCTAATGATAGGACGTGGTCTCATTGAAAATCCTGCCATGCTCTCAGATGCCAGCACCACTCTTAAGGAATTTCATGACGAGCTGGTTATTCAATATCAAAAACGTTTATCTGGAGAGATGCCACTGTTACATCGTATGAAGGAAATG
>JABUSV010000190.1 GCA_021442555.1 Pseudobutyrivibrio sp.
CAGAGCTATATAGCTCTGGCTCTTGTTTTGCAGAAAGAAAAAGAATGAAAAAAGATTTATTAGTCCTTTGGCATGTAGTTGATGGATACGTTGATGTCCTGTCCATAATTGCCAAAGTTTTTTCCGAATAGTGTCATACCGCCTACATGCTCAGAATCATCGTCTACACCAAGCTTGAATTTGATGGTAGAGGTAGAGTCTAATTGCAGCTGTGGTGTACTTACATCGGATATTTTAAGTCCGTCCATATAGGTTCCGTGCTTGTTGATAACCAATAGCTTGAGCATACCATACTGATTCATGTTGATTGGCCACCAGTCTGGTGTAAAGATTCCTCTGATATCACCAAAGTCACCAGGTGAAGTCCACTTGCCAATCAGTGTATTGTTGATGTAAAAGCTGATATCTGAAGGCCAGTTGGAATCGCAACCTGGAGCCTCTGAGCTTATCTCGAATGAAAAGGAAATCTGTGTAATATCCTGGTTAGGTGGAATAAAATTTGGAACAGCGTATTCCACATAACCCTTGGTAAGCCAGAGAATCTCAGCTGAGTATCGGTCGGGATGGTCAAAATATCTGGCATCATCCAGTTCTCCAATAACTGTCTCTGTATTGGCTAGTCCGCAGGTAGGGCTTATAGAATGGTTCGAGTATTGACCTACCTTGAGGCTGGCGTTGTATACGTTGGAATAATCAATAGGTTGTTCTACGTCTATCAGAATCTTGTCGATATGAAGTGAACACAGCTTTTGGTTGCCATGTCCCTGAGATTCGGCAGTGGTAGTGATTATGCCGCATTCTTCTAATTTTTTGATATGACCTGTGAGGGCACCGCCTGTGATATTCAGCCTGCTGGCCAACTGATTCATGCTCATATTGTTTTCTTTGAGCAGGATATTGAGAATCTGAATTCGGATATCAGAGCCCAGTGCTTTGAATATCTCCAGACCTTCATCTAATGAGGTGATATGTAACATCTTTTTCTCCAAAAATACTCAACTGTATATATTGTACGAATAACATGTAATATTGCAGATATAATGAGTAAAACATTATATATATTTCTAAACAAATTATACTAAATGTTACAAAAGTATGTCAATCCATATATGGCATTTAGCAATATTAACAAAAGAATTGTGACAGATTTGTGAAACATAAAAGAAAAGCTAAAATAGTTAAGAAAAACCTAAAATAATCATTGACACTCTAAAATATGCCTTGTATATTAATCACATAGCAAGCGGTGAAGGGATTCAAAAATTGTGCAATTCCTCTAAGAATTGCACAGACCTTGTTGGGTGAGGTTTTTGAGCATCGCTTATCTTTTTCACAGAACTATTTTAAGGAGGATGACGATGAAAAAGAAATTGGTTAGCGCGCTTCTTTGCACTTCTATGGCGGCCAGTCTTCTTGTTGGTTGTGGCGGTACAACAGCAGACGGCTCTACAGGAGAAACAGCGGCAGAAACAACAGAAGAGACAGCAGGCGAGACTGCAGAGGAAGAGATTCCTACAAGCACATACGGTGATCCTAACGGAACACATCTTGATATGTGGACATTCGTTGAGCTTCACGGTGCTCACTATGGTGAGATGGCTGAGCTCTGGAATCAGCAGAATCCAGACAAGACAATCGAGATTACATGTACAACATATCCATATGGTGATATGCACACAAAGCTTCTTACATCTCTTGAAGCCGGTACAGGTGCTCCTGATATCTGTGACGTTGAAGTTGGACAGTTCCCTAACGTAGTAGCAGGTATGGACAAGTGGATGGTTCCACTTGATGATTATGCAGCTCCTTATATGAGCACAATGGTTCCTGCACGTATGGCTACATATCAGGGTGAGGATGGACACTATTACGGTGCACCTTATCACGTAGGAGCAGCTGTTATGTATTACAACGTAGCAGCTATGTCAGAGGCTATGGGACTTAGCCAGGATGAAGTAATCGCCAAGATTGATGCAGTTAAGTCATGGTCAGATTACGAGGCACTTGGAACAGAATACAAGACAGCAATCAGTGATGACACCAAGTTCTGGACTTCAGTAGATACAGGCGGATGTGACTGGTTATGGATTGCCATGGCTCAGTACGGCGAGGACTGGACAGGTGGATTTGATAATCCGGCAAATGTTAAGCTTCAGTCTGTTGAGAAGATGCTTACAATGCAGCAGTCATGGTTACAGTCAGGTCTTGCACAGGTTTCGCCTGATGGACACGTAGACCTTGAGGCTGGTTACCAGAACATCATTGATCACAATATCGTTTCTTTCCCTAAAGCAATGTGGTACATGTCTAGATTCACAGGCTACATGCCAGAGGAAAAGGGTAACTGGTATATCGCACAGATTCCTACATTTGAAGCTGGACAGAAGACTTCAGTAGGTATCGGTGGTACAGGTACAGTTGTTACTACTCAGTCAGCTAACCAGGAGCTTGCAGCAGAATTCCTTTGCTGGGCAAAGATGTCTGAAGAGGGTGAGCAGCATATCTGGGATACGCTTGGATTCGACGTATGTAACACAGCTTGCTGGTCTGTAGATTCCTTTGCACATGATGATAACAACCAGTACAACGCATACTTCATCAACTATCCATACGATGTATTAAACGAGATCGGTCTTGATGGTATCGGCAAGATTTCAGTTGTATCTATCAGCCCAACAATCAACGAGTACATGTGTACAACAACTCTTAACCAGGTACTTGAAGATCCTACATATTCTGTAGCTGATGCACTTTCTGAGTGCCAGGATGCTGTAGATATGGAGCAGTAATCAGTATACATTACTAACAAACGGGGATGTCTGATGTTCCTATTCGGACATCCCCTTATTTTTCTAATAGGAATCAGGAGGCGTTTCTTATTTGAAAAATAAAAGCGAGAAAGGGAAAATGTTATGAAGGGATTTAGAAAATTCTTATATTCTCAAAAGACAGCGCCATATGTTTTTGTGCTGCCTTTTATCTTGAGCTTTGCAATCTTTTGGATATATCCATTGTTTTCAGCGATTATTATGTCATTCCAGGATATCGGTGCAATCAGTGCTGACTGGATAGGGTTTGCCAATTACCAGAAGCTGCTTAAGGATAAGGTGTTTCACACTGCCATGCTCAATTCGGCAGAGTACATGCTTGGAACCCTGCTGCTTTTGATTCCATTTCCACTACTTTTTGCAGTGCTTATGGATTCGAGACTGGTCAAGGCCAAGGGAGTGTGGAAGGCTCTGCTTTATCTTCCAGCACTTACCTCAGTAGTTATATCGGGTACACTCTTCAGACTTATGTTTACAGAGTACCCAACAGGACAGATGAATGTACTGACTCAGATGTTAGGTCTTGGAACCTTCAAGTGGTTAAAAATTAAAACCACGTCCATGGCGGCTCTTTTGATTGTGTGCTGCTGGAGATGGACAGGTGTAAACATGCTTTATTTCTTATCTGGTCTTAAGGCTATAGATGTTTCATTGTATGAGGCGGCTGATATAGACGGCGCAAACGGACTTCAGAAGTTTAAGTTTATAACCATTCCGCTTATCAAACCAACCACAATCTATGTGCTTACGATTTCAATCTATGCGGGACTCGCAATGTTTTTGGAGTCTTACATGTTATGGGCAGGCAACAGCTCACCTAACAACATAGGACTTACCATCGTAGGATATCTGTACAAGCGCGGTATTGAAAAAAATGATATGGGCTATGCCTGTGCTGTAGGTGTTGTTCTGATGATAATTGCTTTGACTATCAACGTGGTGCAGTTGGTTGCCAACGGTACATTTAAGAGCGATAAGGAGGACTAGTTGTTATGGCAGGAAATTTAGATATGAAGGATTCAAAGCCAAAGACAAGAGCTACAAAGATCGGCTCTGTTTTTGCAACAGCTTTCTTTGTGCTGCTTTGTGCACTTATTATTTTCCCAGTGTTTGCCGGACTTTTGGCATCTTTTCGACCAGGAACAGAGCTTATCCGCAGGGGGCTTGCAATTAATCTTGATGTATCCACCATGACGTTGGATAACTATAAATATCTGTTTGGGAAAAATGCAGATTCTGTTAAGTATTTCATGTGGTATAAGAATTCGCTGATTATCACACTTTTATCAGTGGCCCTTACACTTATCGTATGCTATTTCGTGGCATATGGACTTAGTATGTATAACTACAAGCTGAAAAACTTTTTGTTCTTTTTGGTTATTGCAACGATGATGGTGCCTTTTGAAATCCTTATGCTTCCGATGTATAAGGAGATGATTAAGATTCATCTTATTGACACCTACGCAGGTGTTATTATTCCCGGAATATGTGGAGCCTCCACTATATTCTTCTTTAAGCAGTACATGCAGGGACTTCCTAAGGAACTCCTGGATGCTGCACGAATTGATGGATGTACAGAGTACGGCATTGCGGTAAAGATAATGCTGCCTATCACCAAGCCAGCCTTTGCTGCAATGGGTATACTGTGCGCTATGGGTTCATGGAATGCGATTCTTTGGCCTCTTCTGGTGTTAAAGGGGGCAGAGAAGTTTACACTTCCAATCGGACTTAACACATTGCTTACACCTTATGGAAATAACTATGATGTTTTGATTGCAGGATCCATGTTTGGTATTCTTCCAATCTTTATCATCTTTTTGATATTCCAGAAATACATTATTGATGGTATGACAGTAGGAGCGGTAAAGGGATAATTATGGCAAAATTATTAATAAATAACGAACAGACTTTAAGTCACATTAATAGAGAAATATACGGTCATTTTTCAGAGCATTTAGGACGTTGCATCTATGAGGGATTATATGTTGGAGAAAACAGCGATATTCCAAACGTCAACGGAATGCGCAAGGATGTAGTAGAAGCCTTAAAGGAAATGCAGATACCAGTTCTTCGCTGGCCAGGAGGCTGCTTTGCAGACGAATATCATTGGAAGGATGGTATTGGTCCCAAGGAATCCCGCAAAAAAATGATAAATACTCACTGGGGAGGAGTTGTAGAGGATAACAGTTTTGGAACCCATGAGTTCTTCGAGTTGTGTCGTCAGTTGGGCTGTAAGACTTATATAAACGGCAATGTAGGCAGCGGCACTGTTCAGGAGATGTCTGAGTGGGTGGAATATATGACCTTTAATGGAGTATCACCCATGGCAGACCTTCGTAAGGAGAACGGTCACGAGGCGCCTTGGACAGTGGATTATTTTGGAGTAGGAAATGAAAACTGGGGCTGCGGCGGCAACATGAGACCTGTTCATTATGGAGATCTGTATCGCAGATATCAGACCTATGTCAGAAACTATGATCCTAAAAAGCCAGTAAGCAAGATTTGCTGCGGAGCCAATTCTGATGATTATCATTGGACCAGTGAGGTAATGGCCACCTGTTTTGATCATGCGCCAGAACACATGCATGGTTTTATGGATGGACTTTCACTGCATTACTACACCCTTCCAGAGACGGTAGATGATTGGATGGTGAAGGGCTCAGCTACAGATTTTACAGAGGACATCTGGTATCAGACTCTGAAAAGAGGTCTTAAGATAGAGGAGCTTGTGGAGCGTCACAGCGCAATCATGGACCAGTATGACCCTGAAAAAAAGATAGGTATGATAGTAGATGAGTGGGGTATCTGGACAGATGTTGAGCCAGGTACAAATCCTGGATTTTTATATCAGCAAAATACCATGAGAGACGCACTTGTAGCAGGTCTTACTCTCAATATTTTTAATAAGCATTCTGACAGAGTAAAGATGGCGTGCATCGCTCAGCTTATTAATGTACTTCAGTCAGTGATTCTCACTGAAGGGGATAAGATGATCAAGACTCCTACATATGCAGTATTTCACATGTACAGACATCATCAGGATGCAGAGCTTCTCAACAGCTCACTGATGGATGTAGATATTATTGGAACTGAGGATAATGAGATTCCTAAGATATCAGAGTCTGTTTCTGTGGATAAGGATGGTGTTATCACTATTACTCTTAACAACACTTCGATTTCAGAGGACGAGGTGGTAGAGATTGTTCTTACCAAGGATGCTGCAAAGTATCAGGTATGTGAAGCAAGATATGTAACAGGTGCCATGAATGCACACAACACCTTTGATGAGCCTGAAAATGTTGTAGAGCAGGATTTTACCTGCTTTGAAAAGACAAGCGATGGCCTTAAGGTCACATTACCTAAGTGTTCAGTGGTATGTCTAAGACTTAAATAGGAGCATATAATGCTAAAAAACAAGCTACAAATTCAAGACATTAGAAAATGTAAGATTAATGATGCTTTTTGGAACAAATACACCAGTCTTGTTACCAGAGAAATCATTCCATATCAGTGGAAGGCCCTAAACGATGAGATAAAGGATGCCAGTCCAAGCCATTGTATCAGGAATTTTAGGATAGCAGCTGGGCTGGAGGATGGGGACTTTGAAGGCTTTGTATTCCAGGATACGGATCTTGCAAAATGGCTTGAGGCTGTGGCTTTTTCTCTGTCTTATGAGCCTGATGACAAGTTGGAAAAAATAGCAGATGAGGCAATAGATTTAATCGGTCTGGCTCAGGAGGACAATGGATATCTGGATACTTATTTTTCCATAAAATATCCGAACAGGCAGTTTTGCAATCTGAAGGAAGGCCACGAGCTGTATACTGCAGGACATTTTATTGAGGCTGCTGTTGCTTATTACAAGGTGACAGGCAAAAAAAAGCTTCTTAATATAATGATAAAGTGCGCGGATAATATCTGCAGAGAGTTTCATACCAATAGGTTATCGTCTGCAGTGCCAGGACATGAAGAGATAGAGCTGGCCCTTATGAAGCTGTATGAGGTAACCGAGGATAAAAAATATGCCGACATGGCGTATGATTTTATTAATCGAAGAGGAACAAATCCAGAGTATCTGTCAGGAGAAGCCAGATTGGAAAGCTATATAGATGTGTGGAAGGTATCAGGGGAGTATCTTAGAGAATACAGCCAGACACAGGAGCCTGTAAGAGAACAGACGACGGTGGAAGGTCACGCAGTACGAGCCGTCTATTTGCTTACAGCCATGGCGGACCTAGCAATAGAGTATCAGGATGAAGCTCTTTTTGAGGCATGTGAGCGCCTCTATAATAATATAGTAGAAAAGCGTATGTATATCACAGGTGGAATAGGCTCCAGTGGTACTTTGGAAAGATTTACCACAGACTATGATTTGCCTAATGATACCAACTATTCTGAGAGCTGTGCCTCAATAGGACTGGCCATGTTTTGCAGAAGAATGCTTCAAATAACAGCAGATGCCAAGTATGCTGATACAATGGAGCGTGCATTAATGAACACCATGTTGGCGGGTGTAGCCATGGATGGAAAAAACTTTTTCTATGTTAACCCGCTGGAGGTATGGCCTCAAAGCTGCATGGAATCAACTGATAAAAATCATGTGAAGGCTGTGAGACAAAAGTGGTTCGGGTGTGCATGCTGTCCGCCTAATATCGCTCGCACTCTGGCAGGTCTTGGAGAGTATGTTTTAACCTACAGTAACGATACCATCTATATAAATATGTATGTCAACGGCAACTTTGACGTGAAGCTTTCCAGAGAAACTGTACATATAGAGATAGAGGGCAACTATAGCTGGAACGATTGCAAAGATATCAAAATAAAAAGATATGCTAACGGCAAGGGGCAGGTTCCTGACAGTCTGAAGATTAAGCTTAGAATTCCAGACTATATGCAGGCTGTTACAATAATAGCTGATGGCGACGTGGTGTCGTCTGATGTTATGGACGGATATGAGACTGTAGAGATAACACGAGACAAGGCCGGAGTACTGCTAAAAGGTAAATGTCCGCCTAAAATTGTGTATTCCAATACCAATGTCAGGGCCAATATCGGCAAATGCGCTATTGTCAGAGGACCACTGGTGTACTGCCTGGAGCAGGAGGATAATGGAGAAAATCTGGCTTCTTTATATATAGATACCAGAGGCAAGCTTGTAGAAGAATATAC
>JABUSV010000184.1 GCA_021442555.1 Pseudobutyrivibrio sp.
ATTGGTGAAGTAACTGAAGAACCAGTCCTTGCATATAAGAACGCAAATATAGCTATAGATGATGCAATCTCTTGCTGGACATCACCTCTTGAGAAGGTATTCCCAACCAGAAGCCATGAGGATGTTAGTGTTCTTGATACACCAATATATGATAATAAGCAGACATTTGTTTGCACCAACAAGATTGCTACACCAAGAGTATTTATTCCAGTATTCCCAGGTACTAACTGCGAGTATGATTCGGCTAAAGCATTTGAGGCAGCAGGCGCCAGACCTATTGTTAAGGTATTTAAAAATATGTCAGCTGAGGATATTAGGGATTCAGTTGATGAATTCTCAAGATGTATAGCACAGTCTCAGATGATTATGTTCCCGGGTGGATTTTCTGCTGGTGATGAGCCAGAAGGTTCTGCTAAGTTCTTTGCTACAGCTTTTAGAAATGAAAAAATGAAGGAAGCTGTTATGGACCTTCTTAATAACAGAGATGGTCTTGTTCTTGGAATTTGTAATGGCTTCCAGGCGTTAATAAAGCTTGGACTTGTTCCTTTTGGTGAGATTCATACACAAAAAGCTGATTCACCAACACTTACATACAATACAATTGGTCGTCACATAAGCAAGATTGCCTACACCAAGGTTGTATCTAACAAGTCGCCATGGCTTGCGGGAGCAACAGTTGGTCAGACATATTGCAGTCCAGCTTCTCATGGTGAAGGCAGATTTGTTGCACCACAGGAGTGGATAGACAAATTATTTGCTAATGGTCAAGTTGCAACTCAGTATGTAAATGAATTTGGACAGCCTACTATGGATGAGGAGTGGAATATCAACGGTTCATTTGCAGCGATCGAAGGCATTACAAGTCCAGATGGTAGAGTATTTGGTAAGATGGCACATGCTGAAAGAAGAGGTGACCATATTGCCATGAATATATATGGAGAACAGGATCTTAAGATCTTTGAGAGCGGTGTTAAGTACTTTAAGTAATTAGAAAGTGAGTCTAGATGAAAGCATTTCTTATTTTAGAGGATGGAACAGTTTTTATAGGGGAGAGTATAGGTTCGACAAAAGATGCTATTAGTGAGATAGTTTTTAATACTTCCATGACAGGATATCTAGAGGTATTAACTGATCCAAGTTATGCAGGTCAGGCGGTATGTATGACATACCCTTTGATTGGAAACTATGGAATTACTCCGGATATGGAATCGACAAAGCCTTGGCCAGATGGTTTTATTGTTCGAGAGCTTAGTAGAATGCCAAGCAATTTCAGATGCGAGGGTTCTATTCAGGAATTTTTAATAAAACATGATATACCTGGCATCGCTGGGATTGATACTCGTGCACTTACTAAGATTCTTAGAGAAAAGGGCACCATGAATGGTATGATTACCACCAATGAAGCATACAATCTTGATGAAGTATTACCTAAGCTTGCAGCATATAAGACCGGTGATGTTGTTAGTAAGGTTACCTGCTCTGAAAAATATATTCTTAAGGGTAGTGGAAAAAGAGTTGCGCTTATGGACTTTGGCGCCAAGAAAAATATTGCTAAGTCATTAAATGAAAGAGGCTGTGAAGTTACAGTATTTCCAGCGCATACCCCTGCTTCAGAAATCCTTAATGGTGGATTTGATGGCATAATGCTTTCAAATGGACCTGGAGATCCAAAGGATTGTGGTCCAATAATTGATGAAGTAAAGAAGCTTTATGATTCAAATATGCCTATTTTTGCTATTTGTTTAGGTCATCAGCTCATGGCTCTTGCTACTGGAACTGATACACACCGATTAAAATACGGACATAGAGGTGGTAACCATCCTGTTAAAGATTTAGAGACAGGAAGAGTGTATATCTCATCTCAGAACCATGGTTATGTAGTAGATACAGATAAGCTTGATCCTAAGGTTGCAACACCTGCATTTGTTAATGTAAATGATGGAACAAACGAAGGATTAAAGTACACAGGTAAGAACATATTTACAGTACAGTTCCACCCTGAGGCCTGCCCGGGTCCACAGGATAGCGGCTACTTGTTTGATAGATTTATTAAGATGATGGAGGATTAGAGTAATGCCAAAAAGAAGTGATATCAAAAAGGTATTAGTAATTGGTTCTGGTCCTATTGTCATTGGTCAGGCTGCTGAATTTGATTATGCAGGTACTCAGGCATGTCGTTCTCTTAAAGAAGAGGGAATAGAGGTTTGCCTTGTAAACAGTAATCCTGCAACAATCATGACAGATAAGGAGATTGCAGATCAGGTTTATATTGAGCCGCTTACAGTATCTGTTTTGGAACAGATTATTCTAAAAGAAAAACCGGATAGTGTTCTTCCTACTTTGGGTGGTCAGGCTGGTCTTAATCTTGGAATGGAGCTTGCGGAAAGTGGATTTTTGGAAAAGCACGGCGTTAAGCTTATAGGAACAACGGCTGAGACAATATTTAGAGCCGAGGACAGACAGGCATTTAAAGATACAATGGAAAAAATCCATGAGCCTGTTGCTGCATCATTGGTTGTAAATACTGTTGATGATGGTATTAAATTTACAAATACAATTGGTTATCCTGTAGTACTTAGACCTGCGTATACATTAGGTGGATCTGGTGGTGGTATCGCACACAATGAGACAGAACTTGTCGAGATACTTACAAATGGTCTTAGACTTTCACGTGTTCACGAAGTTCTTGTAGAACGTTGTATAGCTGGTTGGAAGGAAATAGAATACGAGGTAATGCGTGATGCTGCAGGCAACTGTATTACAGTATGTAACATGGAAAACATTGATCCAGTTGGCGTACATACAGGTGACTCCATTGTAGTTGCACCTTCTCAGACACTTTCTGACAAGGAATATCAGATGCTACGTACATCTGCTCTTAATATCATATCGGAGCTTGGTATTACAGGCGGTTGTAATGTACAATATGCTCTACATCCAGAAAGCTTTGAATATTGTGTAATTGAAGTTAATCCTAGAGTGTCACGTTCATCAGCATTGGCATCTAAGGCTACAGGCTATCCAATTGCAAAGGTAGCAGCAAAAATTGCATTAGGATATACCCTTGATGAAATTCCTAATGCCATTACAAAAAAGACTAAGGCTTCTTTTGAACCAATGCTTGACTATTGTGTTGTAAAGATTCCTAGACTTCCTTTTGATAAATTTATTACAGCTTCACGTAAGCTTACAACTCAGATGAAAGCTACTGGTGAAGTAATGTCTATATGCAATAACTTTGAAGGAGCTCTTATGAAGGCTATCAGGTCTTTGGAGCAGCATGTAGATTCATTAATGAGTTATGGCTTTGATGAGTATTCTGATGAAGCGCTAGAAGACGCGTTACACAAGGTTGATGATAAGAGAATATTCTGTATTGCTGAGGCACTTAGAAGAGGTGTTAGCTATGAGCATATTCATGAAATCACAAAGATTGATAATTGGTTTATTGATAAATTAGCAATTCTTGTTGAGATGGAAAAGCGTCTTGCATCAGAAGAACTTACTTATGATCTTTTAAAGGAAGCAAAACGCATAGAATTTCCAGATAATGTAATTTCTAAGCTCAATGGAAAGCTTACTGAACTTGAAGTTCGCAAGATGCGTTATGACAATAATATTGTTGCAGCATACAAGATGGTTGATACTTGTGCAGCTGAGTTTGATGCAATGACGCCATATTACTATTCGGTATTTGGAAGCGAAAACGAAGCCTCAAAGACGCATGATAGAAAAAAAGTACTAGTTCTTGGTTCAGGTCCTATTAGAATTGGACAGGGTGTTGAATTTGATTATTGTTCAGTACATGCAACATGGGCTTTTGCAAAGCAAGGCTGGGAGACTGTTATTGTTAACAATAATCCTGAAACAGTATCAACGGACTTTGATATTGCAGACAAGCTGTATTTTGAACCACTTACAAATGAAGATGTTGAGTCAATTGTCAATATTGAAAAACCAGACGGTGCTATTGTACAGTTCGGTGGACAGACTGCTATTAAGCTTACTGAACACCTTATGAAAATAGGGGTGCCTATTCTTGGAACTAAGGCAGAAGATGTTGACGCAGCAGAAGATAGAGAACTCTTTGATAAAATCCTTGAGCAGACAGATATCCCTAGAGCGGCAGGCGGTACGGTATTTACAGCTGATGAAGCAAAGGCTGTTGCTAACAGATTAGGCTATCCTGTATTAGTTCGTCCATCTTATGTTCTTGGCGGTCAGGGAATGCAGATTGCATTTAATGACGAAGAAATCGAAAAGTTTATGGATATCATTAACCAAATTGCCCAGGATCATCCAATACTTGTTGATAAATATTTACAGGGTAAGGAGATAGAGGTTGATGCAGTCTGTGATGGTCAGGATATTTTAATTCCTGGAATCATGGAGCATATTGAACGTACTGGTATTCATTCTGGAGACAGTATTTCAGTATACCCAGCACATACTATTACTCAGGATATCAAAGACAAAATCGTAGATTATACTGGTAGACTTGCCAGAGCTTTACATGTTAAGGGTATGATTAATATCCAGTTTATAGCCATGGGTTCTGAAGTATATGTAATAGAGGTTAACCCTAGATCTTCAAGAACCGTGCCATATATAAGTAAAGTTACAGGTATTCCGATTGTTGATTTGGCAGCAAGAGTTATTATTGGTGAAACAATTCAGGGAATGGGTTACAAGCCAGGTCTTCAGCCTGAAGCTGAATATATCGCCATTAAGATGCCAGTATTCTCATTTGAGAAGATAAGAGGCGCAGAGATTAGCCTTGGACCTGAAATGAAATCTACAGGTGAATGTCTTGGAATTGCTAAGACATTTGAAGAAGCATTATACAAAGCTTTCTTGGGAGCAGGTGTTATTCTTCCTAAACATAAGCAGATGATTATCACAGTAAATGATAAAGATAAGCCAGAAGCATTGGAAGTTGCAAAGAGATTTGAGAAACTTGGTTATAAAATTTATGCCACAAGAAGTACAGCAAAGTATCTTCAGGATGGTGGCGTAGATGCTCTTAGAGTAAATAAGATATCACAGGAATCTCCTAATGTAATGGATCTTATCCTAGGACATAAGATTGATCTTGTTATTGATACACCTACACAAGGACATGGTGATAAAACCAGAGATGGTTTCCTAATTAGAAGAAATGCTATTGAAACAGGTGTACATTGCATCACAGCAATGGATACTGCGGTTGCATTGGCAACATCATTGGAATCTGCAACTACAGAATATACATTAGTTGATATTGCAACTGTAAAGAACGTATAAGATTTTACCTCCCCTAAAGGGGAGGTTTTCTTTAAATAGGATATTGGATATATGAATAAACATAGATTTAGACAATTATTAAAAGAAAAATTAATTTTTCTAGATGGCGCAACAGGGACCAACTTGCAGAAGGCTGGATTGCCATCAGGAGTATGTCCAGAGAAGTGGATATATGACAATCCAGATGCTATTCTTAATCTTCAAAGAGCATATGTTGAAGCAGGTACTGATATTTTATATGCGCCTACATTTACTGCAAACAGGATAAAACTTGCGGAATATGGACTAGAAGACAGTCTCGCTGACATTAATCAAATGATGATTAAATTAAGCAAAAGGGCTGCAGGCCCTAATACACTTATCGCTGCGGATCTAACAATGACAGGTCAACAACTATATCCAATTGGCGAACTTTTATTTGAAGATCTTGTTGATGTATACAAGGAACAGATAAATGCAATTATGAAAGAGGGAGCAGACTTATTTGTTGTAGAAACAATGATGAGTCTACAGGAGTGTCGTGCAGCTGTTATAGCAATAAAAGAAACATATCCTGATATGCCGATTATGGTTTCACTTACATTTAACGATGATGGCAAGACATTATATGGTACTGCTCCTGATACGGCAATGATTGTTTTGGAATCACTAGGTGTTGATGTTGTAGGTCTTAACTGTTCAACAGGGCCGGCGGCAATGATACCATTGGTTCAGAAAATGACTGAAGTTGCAAATATTCCTATACTGGTAAAGCCTAATGCAGGTTTACCTGTTCTTGAAGATGGCAATACTGTATATAAGATGACTCCTGAAGAATTTGCTGATGATTGCGAGAAGTTATACAAAGCAGGTGCAAGCGTTTTTGGAGGTTGCTGTGGAACGACACCGGCACATATTGCAGCTCAGGTTAATCGATTAAAGAATTATAAACCGCATGAGATTAATAAAACTGCCCTTAGAGTTGTTACTTCTGAACGTGCCAATGCTTGGATTGATTTAGATGGTAAGTTTATGGTGGTTGGAGAGCGTATTAATCCGACTGGAAAAAAGAAATTACAAGAGGATTTAAGAAATGGCTCACTTCAGATGGTTACTGATTTTGCAAGAGAGCAGGAAGAAGCTGGAGCTGCAATTCTTGATATTAATATGGGCATGAATGGCATTGATGAGAAAAAGATGATGATTGATGCCATTTATGAAGTCTCTAGTATTGTTGATTTGCCCCTTTGTATAGACACTAGCCATGTGGATATTATGGAACAGGCTTTGCGTATTTATCCTGGAAGAGCGCTTATAAATAGTATTTCCTGTGAAGAAGGCAAAATGAAGGAAATGCTAATGATTGCGCAGAAATATGGAGCAATGTTTGTTTTATTACCTTTATCCGGGGCAGGATTACCAAAGGATTTGGAGGAAAAGAAACAACATATTGATACCATTTTAGAGTATGCCTCAGCTATTGGACTTGATAAAAATGATGCTATAGTAGATGTTTTAGTTCAAACTGTTGGCGCTAACCCAGCTGCTGCATTAGAATGCTTTGAAACAATAGAGTATTGTAAAAACGTGCTAAAGCTTCCGACAATTTGTGGATTATCAAATATATCATTTGGACTTCCTCAGAGATCATTTGTTAATGCAGCATATTTGAATATTGCCCTCAGTAAAGGTCTTACAATGGCAATTGCCAATCCATCACAAGAGTTGTTGATGTTTTCTGCGTTGGCTTCAGATGTTCTTATGAACAAAGAAGGGGCAACAGAAAAGTATATTAATAATGTACATGAATTGACAGTCACTGCTGGTCCTGTTACACCTGATAAGACTGTAACGGCTAAAAATGAATCTAATCAGTTAAATGATCCTATAGCAGATTGTGTAGTAAAAGGAAACAAAGGAGCAATCGTAGATTGCATTAAGCAATCATTAGATTCTGGAATTGAGCCAAGAGATATAATAGAGAATCATCTTATTCCTGGCATTAATAAGGTTGGTGAATTGTATGATAAGAAAAAATACTTTTTACCACAGCTTATTTCGGGAGCAAATGCTATGGAAACTGGCATGAAATTTCTAGAACCGATGCTTCTTAGCGATAGTATGGAGAAAAAAGCAACTATTGTTTTTGCCACAGTAGAAGGTGATATACATGATATAGGTAAGAATCTGGTTGTTCTTATGCTTAGAAATTATGGATATAATGTAATAGATTTGGGTAAGGATGTGCCGGCAGAAGTTATAGTTAATAAAGCTATTGAGGTAAGTGCTAGTATTATTGGGTTGTCTGCTCTTATGACAACCACTATGATGAGGATGAAAGATGTAGTAGAACTTAGAAATGAATCGGGTTGTACATCTAAGATTATTATAGGAGGAGCTTGCATTTCTGAATCATTTAAAGATGAAATAGGAGCGGATGGATACTCCCAAGATGCTGCTGATTGTGTTAAACTTGTTCAATCAATTGTCTAAATTGTATGATTATTTCAGAAAGTTTGCGAATTTTTATTTTCGTGTTGACAATGAGATTGTAGGATGTTATAGTTATCAAGTCGCTTGAGGAAAGCGATTTGAACGGGATCATAGCTCAGCTGGGAGAGCATCTGCCTTACAAGCAGAGG
>JABUSV010000060.1 GCA_021442555.1 Pseudobutyrivibrio sp.
AGCTGATTGTTCAAAGATTCTGACAGATTATCCTCTGTAAAATCAATACATTCCATAACTCTGTGCATTGCAGAACCATATAACGCCCCTGCCGGTATCTCATCACTAACTGACTTTTCTCTCATAAAAGCAGGAACGTAGCTTGAATCATCCTCCACAATAAAAGCAGGTGCTGCATCACTGTCAAAGCCAAAGGCCTCTTCCATGGCCTGATGCTTTATCTCTGATACTGAATATTTTGTCTTGTATGAAGAATAAGCAGCAACCTCATAGTCAAGTTTTATCTGATTATAGAGAGCCTCTCCATCCTTGGCATCTGCCATCTCATACATGGTACTAAGATATTTTTTGCTAAGAGTTGAAAGCGTTGTGTTTTCTATTTTATTCAGTAATAAATCAGAACATCTCACATAGCTTACAGGATAAGTGCCTCCCTGGCTAAAAAGAGCCCTTAGTATCCACTCAATATAGCTTGTAGACCCAAACTTATCCTCAAAGGAAATTCTGTCATACAGGCTTGAATATTTTTCCAATACAGGACCGATGCTGTGCTCTTCATCCAATGCACCAACACAACCTGTTACTATGAGTTTTTCCTTGGCTCTGGTAAGGGCAACATACAATATTCGCTGCTCCTCTCCAAGATTTTCTATCCTGTTATAATCTCTGACCACCTTCATAAACACAGTGTCGGATTTACTTCTGGTAACTGGATTGTGATAGTTCATGGCTACACCAAACTTATCATTAAAACTAATGGCATCCTTTTCTGAAGGAAATTTATGTCCAGTACCACATAAAAATACAACTGGAAATTCCAGACCCTTGGATTTGTGAATAGTCATTATCCTGACTGCATTTTCATTTTCACCGGTAAGCTTGGCAACACCTGGATCTTCCTTGTAGGTCTTGAGACTGTCAATATAGTTTACAAAACCCGATAGTCCCTGGTAACTGGTTTTCTCGAAGCTGATGGCCTCATCTATGAGCTTATAGAGGTTGGCAGTCTTGTTTTCTCCCATGGGAAGAGCCAGCACATAGTCAAGATATCCGGTTTCTGTAAGGATATTTTGAATCAGTTCATGGATTGGTGTATCCTTGGCCATCTCTCGGTATCTGTCTATAAATTCAACAAAAGCTCTCACATCCTCATCATCATGTTCTGATGCATAGTCAAAGATGCACCTGCAAAAGCTGTTTTTAGGGCGGGCTACCCTTATTTGAGCCAGTCTCTCTGAAGAAAAACCAAATATTGGGCTGTGAAGTACAGTAGCCATCGGGATATCGTTATACGGATTGTCAATAATTCTTAGGACCGACAATATGTCGGATATTTCTTCTCTGTCAAAAAATCCAGTCTCCTCCTCCAGATAAGCTGGAATTCCATTGGCCTTAAGAATCCTGGTATATACAGGGCCTCTGGTACTAACAGACCTGAAAAGAAGCACAATATCACTAAATCTTATTTTGCGCTGAAGCTTTTTTGCAGGGTCATTGGTATTGTCGCTAACCAAAAATCCCTCGTTTACAAGCTTTGCTATGCGATTGGCAACAATCTGCGCCTCCATCTCATCTGCACTGTTAAAACCATAGGTAATAAGATCTTCCTTGTCAGGATCGCCTATGATTATCTCCGGAGACAAATCATAACCCGTTTTATCATAGCCTAATGCTCCAACTTTTAGAGCAGCGGCCTCATCATAGGTTACGTTTCCCATATCATCCTGCATCAGCGGATAAAACACTCTGTTGCAAAAATCCAGGACCTCACTGCGGGATCTGAAATTGCAGTCAAGGTCTATTCTTGTGTTTTGATTCTCTCCGCTGATATATCGATTGAATTTGTCATTGAAAAGAGCTGGTCTAGCCTGTCTGAAGGCATAGATACTCTGCTTGACATCACCTACAGTGAAATAGTTGTTGTCCTTACATACTGCGGTAAGGATAGCTTCCTGCAAGTCGTTGGAATCCTGATATTCGTCAACCATTACTTCCTCAAAAAATGCACTAAGCTCCTTGGCCACATTTCTTTTTTCATGATCTACTGTGTCAGCTTCTCTTAGAATCTCAAGAGCCATATGCTCTATATCATTAAAGTCAAAGACCTTGCGTTTTTTCTTAATATCAAAAAAAACATTCTTGTAGTCTCTTACAATCTCCACAAGCTCTGTGGCCTGTCTTCTAACAAATCCAAGAGAATCTAAAGTATCCCCAGGAGACTGTCCAAACATCTTGCCAATAAAGTCGTTAACCCTCTTTTTATAAGCATCCCTTCTGGCCTTTAACGATTCCCTGTACTCCTCATCCAAAGCCTTTGATTTGCTGTTGTTATATGTAGCAAATTTTAATCCACAGGCCAATTCATATAATCTGACGTAGCTGTTTTCCTGGGCCATGGCCTCAAAATATGCTTCCTCTGCCAAAAGCACATCCTTATCCTTAGAGGCTTCAGCAGTATAGTTTGAAAGCATGTCTCTTACTTCTCTTGCACATATAGCAAAAAAGCTGTTGGCCCTCTTTACTATATACTGTATAAAGTCACTGTCACACATCTTATCTACAGTATCAGCCTCATAGAGCCTAAGACAACTATCAAGCCACGCATCAGGCCAGGCATTGCTCATGGCCTCCCTGTGAAGTGTATACACCATTGACTTAAATGTATCTATTGATTTGCCGTCAGACAGATATGCCTTTGACAACAATGAAAAATCCTCAGTTGGATTTAAAAATCTGTCCGATAAAACAGCCTCTAATGCTTCATCTGCAAGGAGATTCAGTTCGCCCTTTCCTGCTATTGAAAAAGCAGGGTCAGCATCTATCTCGTAAAAATAATTCTTGACTATGTAGCTGCAAAAAGAATCGGTGGTGCGGATATGGGCAGTATGCACCAAAGACACCTGAGTGCGAAGTCTGCTGTTATGAGGATCTTCAAGCAGAGCCTTATCCAGGGCTTTTCTTATACGTTCCTTCATCTCTTGTGCAGCTGCATTGGTAAATGTAACTACCAGCATTCTGTCCACGTCTACAGGATGTTCACTGTCTAATATTCTGTCTATAATACGCTGGACCAACACCGCAGTCTTACCTGAACCTGCTGCAGCAGAAACCAACACATTGTGATCGCGAACAGAGATAACCTCCTGCTGTTCCTTAGTCCACTTCATCTGTTGCCCCTCCGTTCCAGTTCATCAGCTGCTCTCTCATTTTCTGTAATACTTCTTCCTTGTCCATGTCAGGACATTCACACACCTTGTAGCCTGGGATATTCTCGTTGAATCTGCACACACTGTGATATTCGCAGTAGGCACAGACCTCCCCCTTGTCAAATCGGGTTGGAGATGGCTCAAATCTGCCTGACAGAATATCTTCTGACAGCATGGCGCCATTTGAGGCAACATATTCAATAACAGTCTTCATGTCAGAGGCTGATATTATGTCAGAGTTTTTATGATAATCACCGTCATTTTTTATTTTGACGTTTACAACGCTTGATGTTTTATTATCCTCTATCGAAGCATCGTTAGCTATTATGCTGGTATTGTCATCAGAGATAAGACCTCTCATCTTACGATTATCATATCTTAATCTGTCTATTTCCTCTATGGTCAGTCCCTCCACCAGAGGGTCATCCACGTGATAATACAATATGGCTGATGGGTTAACCCTAAGGTCAGTGTATTTCTCCTTAAGCTTATCTACTATAACTCCCATGTACATAGGAAGCTGCATGGAAAGTCCATAGAAGCACTTGGACAAATCTATCTTGTGGGCGCTGCTCTTGTAATCAACTATTCTGACATTGACCTCATGGTCTGTTTTGTTAATGTCCACCCTGTCAACAACACCCTTAACCAGGGCGTTCTTCTCCCCTGTAACAGGGTTAATAAGCTCTTTTTTTACCACCTCTTCGAACAGTTCTGGTTCAAAGAGTCCTGCCTTCACCTGTGAAGTCATGGCCTTTAAGCTATAGCTTATTGTATCCTTCATCATACCTACGATATGCATCCACACAGGGTCATACACTGAGGCGATTTTTGGCATGGATGCTATGGCATAGTCTATAGCTTCCTTTGCTACCTGATTGCACTCTTCTGCTGTTATGTCATGCCAGGTTTTCCCTCTGTCTTTTATCAGCTTGCTGTATTTGTCAATGGCAGCATGATAAAAGATACCAATATCTTTGAAGGACAGCTCGTACTGCTCCAAATCCTTGGCACCTAACACATATTGCATGAAATATTTGTAGCCACAATTGGCATAGCTTTCAAACTTGGAAACCGAGCCTGATACTGTCTCATCCAGGTTATATACCTCATTGATGGCTGTCATAATATCTTCTGAAAACTGCTCTGGCACATAAGAAAAGAAAACTGTAGACAACAGACTCTCAAAGTCCTTATCTGTCTTTTTATTCATGGCCATAAGACTATATAGCACCTTACGTTCCTGTGGATCTAAGGCTTCTTCTCCAAGGTCTCTAACCTTTGCTAACAGCCTTATCATGAGCCTGTTGGCATCCTTAGGGTTTTGAAGCATATCCTCTAAGGCTCTCTCTTCTATATCCTCAGTTTTAAGCCCTACAAAAAGCTTTTCGATGGACTCCATAAGATATGACTTGTTAAGCCCTCTTCCATCAGCTGAACATCTGGGATATGTAATAATCAGCTTTTGGGAAGGCGCTGTAAGCATCATATAGATATAGTATCTTTGTCTAAAGGACTTTACCTTGTCAGAAGGTGCCATCTCGAATTTTTTAAGTAAAAGCTCGCGCTCTAACTGTGATAAAATACCGCCGTTCTCCTGCTTTTTAGGAATAGCATCATCTGCTGCACCAAGAATGAACAATACCTTGATATCATCTAGTCTGGTACGCTCCATATCACCGATGATAACAGAATCCTTTGCAGGTGGAATAAGACCTATAGTAGCGTTACTAAGGCCTACCTTGTAGATGTCATGAAACTCCTCCAAAGCCATGGACTGATCACCCAGTATGGCTACCATTTTATCAAGGATATCCATAACTATCTTGTATATTTTGCCGTATTCTCTGGCCTTAACCGAATCTCCAGCAGCATCCTTTATAGCCTCTGATTCCTTCAACTTTCTCTCACAGTCAAAGCTAACCAACAGATTATAGAGTGCAACAGCAATCTCAGATACAGTATGTCTGCCCTTTCCCACCTGAGCGTCAAAGGTTGCCATTGGCTTGATAAAGCGCTCTCTCAGCTGGTTTAGATATACCAGTGCCTCCGGGTTATCATATGCATTACAATACACAGTAAAAGGCGCAAGGTATCGCTTTTTTCCACGAAGACCTGATGCAATGGCGTAGTTGTCCAGCTCATCTATCTCGGTCTCTGACAAATCACTAAATCCACTTCTTAGGAACCTGAATACACTATCCTTGGTAAATCCTCTGTCATACATCTCAAATACAGCATCTATTGCCTCTGTAAAAGGATGAAAAATAATCTCAGACTTGCTGTCGAGAAAGTAAGGAATGTCAAAATCTTTCCATATCTCTGGCACAAGATATCTGTAGTTCTCAAGCTCAGGACATACTACAGCAAAATCCTTGTATCTATACTCTCCTGTCCTTATCAGCTTGTTAATCTCTATTGCACAGCTTTTTAGCTCCTCGCGTCGGTTTCTAAGACTTAGGAGTCTGATAGATGAGTTAACATCCTCAGTTCCCTCATACCTTAGTGCCGTATCTCTGAATATATTCTGTTCTAAAAAATTAAGTACAGGACTGTCCTTAAGGCGTCCCTTTTCGCCTGTTAGCATAACAGGATCTGCCACCTGAACTCCTGCTCTTTTTGCCGTTGCATTTAAATGAGCAGTAAACTCCTTGGTCATGGCAAAAAGCTCATCCTCACTACAGCAATCCATAACAGATTCCTTGGGATCCATATTCATGGCCACATACATATCACAGCTTAGACGCATCATATGCTCTATAAGCTGATACTGTACAGGTGTAAGCCCTGTAAACTCGTCCAATACAATGACAGTATCTGCCACCATGGCAGAATCATCCAGTATCTCATCTAACTTTTGCAATATGGATTCAGTTGTAACATATTTGCCGTTGATAAAATCCAAGAACGCCTCATAAAGCACCAGTAAATCTGCTGCTTTTCGTCTGAAATTCTCCGACATGGCGTCGTATGACATCATTTCCCTTAGAACTTCCGGTGTGATGTTATATTGAGTCATCTCTGAAATGAGAGACTTGACCTGGTTGATATATGAAACTTTGGTAATATTGGACTTGAGAGCTCCAAGATTATCTAACTGTTCCTGGGCTAATCGGCGAAGAACCAGTGCTTTTCCTGTATCCTCCAATACCGTGGACATACTCTGTCCCAACTCTTCAAAGACTCTGTATGCCAATCTGTTAAAAGACAATACATCAATATTCATGATGCAATGGTCCGGATGCATATTAACCAAAAGGCTCTGGGTAGACATGGTGTATTGCTCAGGAACCAGCACAATGTATCGCTTGTCAAGATTGTCCATGGCATCTGCTATAACCCGCTCATATATCCATCTGGATTTGCCTGAGCCCGAAGGTCCGTAAACATAATGTAATGACATTAATATCTCCTAGTATTATTTATTTCCATCAAATATAAGGGCTCGTACCATGTTAAAATTTCCATCCATAATGGAATATGTAGCCCTGATTTTATCTTCATAATCCTGTGGAGATATCTCTGTGTGAATATATAAGCTGTCCATACCAACAGCATTGGCTCCTGCTATATCAGATGCAGGGTCGTTACCTATCATAACCGACTTCTTTGGATCAAGCTTATAGGTCTTAAGAAGCTTTTCAAAAAAGTCTCTTGATGGCTTGCATACCCCCTGCTCTGAGGATATAAATATCCCGTCAAAGTATTTGGTAAGCCCTAACATCTCTATCTCTGGTCTTGTAAAATCTGACTGGGCATTGGACAAAAGATATACCTTCCTTTTGGCCTTTTTCAAATCCTCCAGGAACTCATATACACCATCATATACCTTAAAGAAATCTCTGCTGATGGTCCTAAAAGTTATAGCCATAATCCTGGCCTGCTTATCAGAGCATTTGACATCCTTTTGTAAAAAAAGCTCCTTGAATGTCAGAGTCAGATTAGGCTCGATATATTTTTTCTTACTTCTTCCTCTAAGCTTCTTTTTTTGCTTATCCTCAAGTCTTCTAAATTCATATTTGAGTTCATCTGCAGTATATCTTGCGCCAAGAGAGCTGTAAATCTGTGCCATCTTGTCCCACAACATAGCAGAATCTTCATCTGTTCTAATGTCGATTAAAGTACCATACAAATCAAAAACATAATTCTTATACATATCATAATCCTCCCAAAATACAAAAGACTCCCCTGAATGTACAGGGGAGCCATAACTAGTTGCTTAATAGTATTCTGTCGTTGTCTAACGCCTTGCCAGATTTCTTGGCAAATTGGCTAAGCAGGTCGTCAACTGTCATGTTGGCTCTCATATCACCCTCTACATCAAGTATAATATGTCCTGTATCCATCATAAGCGTTCTGTTGCCAAGGTCAAGTGCCTGATGCATATTATGTGTAACCATCAGACAGGTAATTCCTCTTTCGGCAACTATTTTTTTGGTCAAATCCAGCACTTTTTCTGCCGTTGCAGGGTCTAACGCAGCTGTATGCTCGTCTAAAAGTAGAATCTTAGGAGTAACCATTGTGGCCATAAGTAATGTAAGAGCTTGTCTTTGTCCACCAGACAAAAGTCCTACAGGTTGGTTCATTCTGTCTTCCAATCCCATATCAAGCATGGCCAGCTGTTCTCTGAAAATATTTTTCTGTTTTGGTTTTAT
>JABUSV010000116.1 GCA_021442555.1 Pseudobutyrivibrio sp.
CATGCTCTGAGCCTGCTTCATAAGCTGATTCATATTTCCTGGCATTGCTCCTCCTGGAAATCCGCCTCTACCTTTTCCCATGTTGTTATCCTCCTAATCCTCTTCTTCTATGGAAATTCCTAATTTACTAAAGTAATCAGATACATCTGTATACTTTGCTTTTGCTGATACTCCCGAGGAATTAACCTCGACTTTTACAGTAACATGCTTGCCTATAAGCTCCTCGATGGCATTTTCTATCTCAGCCTTCGAACCATCTCTTGCGACAAAATCACCACTCATTCTGTCAGAACCTTCTGGCTGGTCAAATACCAGTACAAGATTTTGGTCTGCGTTTACAGTCATGGTGGTCATGTCACGCAAATATCCCTTTAGATTTGGTCCAAGCTTTCCAGTCACCTGTCCCCATCTTTTTACCACTTCCTGCACCTCTTCCTTGATAGCAACTGGAAGTGGAGTCTTGCTAACAGATGCTATGGGTGTGGCATTTGAAGCAGCAGAAGATACTGCAGGTATATATGCTACACCCTCTTCTACTTTTTTTTCAAGCTGATTTATTCTATCTACTAAAGCTTCATAGTCATCCTCCATCTGTGGACGACACAGCTTTATAAGTGCAATCTCAATAAGCACTCGCTTTTGGCTTGCATATTTTATATCATTGCTAAGCTCGGAAAATACATGGATATATCTCATAAGCACTATAGCATCCACCATCTGTGCTTCTTCCTTAAGAAGAAGTAAGTTGTCGCTGGATATCTCTAATGCATCTTCCATATCCTCTGTTGTCTTGAGCAATAACAGATTTCTTAAATACCAGGTGAAATCTACGACAAACTGTCCCAAATCTCGTCCTTTAATTACGATTTCTTCAAGGAGCGCAATTGTACCTGCTACATCCTCCTTTATTACACATCTCAACAGTCTGCTGAAGACCTCAGTATCTATAGCGCCAAGCACCTTTAATACATTGTCATAGGTTAAGGTCTGTCCTATATAAAAGGCGATACACTGATCCAACAAGCTCAACCCGTCTCTCATTGAGCCATCTGCTGCCTTTGCCACGTATCTCAACGCTTTCTCTTCTACCTGAACCTGTTCCTTATCCATCAGCTCCTGCAATCTGGCTGTTATTGTGTCGATGGAGATTCTGTGAAAATCATATCTCTGACATCTGGACATAATAGTGATTGGTATCTTGTGAACTTCTGTTGTAGCTAATATAAATACCACATATGACGGTGGTTCCTCCAATGTTTTGAGCAAAGCATTGAAAGCTCCATTGGATAACATATGAACCTCATCAATGATATATACCTTATATTTACCTTCTGTAGGTGGATATGTCACCTCTTCAATAATCTGTCTTACACTTTCAACACCATTGTTGGAGGCCGCATCCATCTCTATTACGTTCATTGAGACTCCAGAAGAGATAGCTTTGCACATAGCGCACTCACCGCATGGACTGCCATCTTTTGGACTCTCACAATTAATAGCCTTTGCAAAGATTTTGGCAATAGTCGTCTTGCCGGTTCCTCTGGTTCCTGTAAACAGATACGCATGACCTATACGCTCATTCTTTATTTGGTTTTGAAGAGTTGTAACGATATGCTCCTGACCCTTGACGTCATCAAATTCCTGGGGTCTGAACTTACGATACAATGCCATATAGGACATATATTATTCCACCTTTTATTTAGTCTCCGAAGCTAATACCTATTCTCTTTGCTTCCTGTATCATCTGGCAATCTGGCTCTACCATCTTTAGCTTTCCTGCTACCTTTTCAAGAGGTACTCTCTTGGTCTTACCATCTACCATGGCAATCATGTTGCCATAATCCTTGTCTATTATTGCCTGAGCTGCTGCTGCACCAAGTCGTGTACATAGTACTCTGTCGTATGGACAAGGGCTTCCGCCACGCTGCATGTGCCCTGGTACTGTTACTCTTGCCTCAGAACCCGTAGCCTTTGTAATCTTATCAGCAATCTCATATGAAACTGAAGGATATTTATATTCCTCCATCTTTTTCTTAAGATCTTTCTTGGAAAGCTTGGCGTCTTCCTTGGAAATAGCACCCTCTGCTACTGCAAGAATAGTAAATCCCTTGCCTTCCTCTTTTCTCTTGTTGATTGCATCCACAATCTTTTTAATATCATATGGTATCTCTGGCAAAAGAATAATATCTGCACCTGATGCAACACCTGCATACAGTGTCAGCCAACCAACCTTATGTCCCATAACTTCTACGATAAATACCCTGCTGTGTGATGATGCTGTAGTATGAATACAGTCAATAGCATCACAGGCTATATCGATTGCACTCTGGAATCCAAAAGTAACATCTGTTCCATAGATATCATTATCAATGGTTTTTGGAAGGTGAATGATATTTAAGCCTTCTTCTCTAAGAAGATTAGCTGTCTTTTGAGTTCCATTTCCACCTAAAATAACAAGACAATCCAAATTAAGCTTGTAATAAGTTGATTTCATTGCCTCAACCTTATTAAGACCATTTTCATCTGGCTCTCTCATAAGCTTAAATGGCTGTCGAGATGAACCAAGAATAGTTCCACCCTTGGTAAGGATACCTGAGAAATCCTGGGATGTTAACAATCTGTAATCGCTATATATCAAGCCCTTATAGCCATTATAGAAACCATAGACTTCCAAATCCTTCACATTGTGACTGAGACCTTTTACAACACCACGCATAGCTGCGTTCAGAGCCTGACAATCACCACCACTTGTTAGCATTCCAATTTTCATTTTAGTACCCCTTTCCATCATGTTATTTGTGTTCCAATACCTTCAGTACATAATCATACATTCTCTTGGTTGAAGCTATAGACAATCTCTCCTTTGGAGTATGAATGTCATAGAGCTCTGGCCCCAAAGAAACTGCATCCAGGTCTTTGATTTTCTCAGACAACAATCCACATTCCAGCCCAGCATGCAACGTCATAACCTGAGGACGAACCCCGAACATGTCCTCATATATTTCTACCATTGTATCTCTAAACTGTGACTGTCTTTTGAACTGCCATGCAGGATATGATCCGTGAATTCCTACCTGTGCTCCATGTACTTTTCCTATAAGAGCAATCTTTTCTATAAGAGCATTCTTTGCCGACTCAACACTACTTCTTATGCAGTAGCTAAGCTTTGCCTCTGCCGCCTCTTCCATATCAAAAGCTGTGACTCCAAGATTAAGGGATGTCTCTACAAGGCCAAGTGTATCTAAGCTCATGCGCTGAACGCCATTAGGACAACTTGCAGCCATGGAAATAAAATTGGCAGAAGTCGTTTCATCTGCGGCCAATCCACATTTTCCTGTCTCATCTGTTATGTTTAGTTCCATATCAGGATCCGATACAGAATACTCATCAATAATATTCTCTGCTTCATCAATCAACTTATCAGATATATTTTCATCTACAAAAAATATAGCCTTTGCGCTTCTTGTTATGGCGTTATCCTTGGTTCCTCCCATAAAATAAGCAAGCTTTATACCACCGTCACTTAAAAGCACCGCCTTTGATAACAGTCTGATAATTAGCATGGAAGCATTTGCTCTCATCTTATCTATCTCTGAACCCGAGTGTCCACCAGTACAATTGTCTATCTCTATAGTGATTTTTACCCCTGTAGCCTCTACCTGATTCATAGTAGCAGTAAGATCCAATCGGCAACCGCCCGCACACCCTGCTAAGAATATTCCTTCTTCTTCTGAGTCAAGATTAAGCATCTTGTGACCTTTGAGCATAGATACGTCAATACCTGCTGCACCCTCCATGCCAACCTCTTCTGATACCGTAATGATTACCTCAATCCTTGGGTGCTTTATGGTGTCGTCCTCAAGTATCGCTAGTGCCATTGCAACTGCCACTCCGTCATCTCCTCCGAGAGTGGTTCCCTTGGCTGAAATAAATCCATCGATAACCTGAAGGTCTAAGCCTTCTTTTAGCATATCTTTTTTGCAGTCACTATCCTGCTCGGCAACCATATCCATATGCCCCTGAATGATAACAGGCTCAACATCTTCATAGCCCTCAGATGCTTCTTTTATCATTATTACATTGTATAAATCATCCTGCCAGTACTGTATGTTGTGTTCCTTGGCAAAATTAACAATGTAGTCGCTTATCTGTTTTTCATGATATGAAGGATGTGGTATGGCACATATCTCCTCAAAATAATGAAATACCCTACTTGGTTCATAAATCTCAAGCATTAATTATTTTCTCCCGAATTCCCTTTTTTCTCTTCCTTGGTAAGCTTATACTCTCCGTATTCACAGCCAACATTGTATACTTCCATCTCATCGATGAGCTTCCAATCCCACTTAGGCTTCTTTGTTTCTTTATCAAGCTTAACCTTTAAATCTTTTTTGTACAGCTTTACTATCCCTACTCCATTACCACCATTCCACAATCTGTCGTGACGCTTTTGTCCGTCAGGAGATTCGTAGTTAATGAGCAGCATATCTTTTTTGTAGCAGGTTATCTCTGTTTCCATCTTGGACAGCGGAGTCTCCTGCTGCACCTTCCATGTAAGTCTGTCCTTGTGTTCCTTGCACTTGAAGCTTGTTTTGGTAAGAGTCCAGAACTTTGAAAAATTAAACTCGTACGCCTCACCCTTGTAGAGCATGGCTCCCAACAGCTTACGCTCCATTGCAACAGGTCCAACCTTAGGTCTTCCTCCACCTATATCAAATACTGTATTCTCAAGCCATTCTCCTGTCAGCTTGCTCTTAATATGATTACTTGATAACCATACCCATGGAGAAGTAAAATCCTTGCCCCAGTTCTTATCGGCATATCCATAACAGGTATCCTTATCCACTATATATTCTTCATCGTCTAAGAATATCTTGCCTGAGTACTCTGTCTTTATGCCCTCAGCATGCCATGACATCTGAAAAGCTTCTATTTCTCTAAGCGGCTTGCTGGCTCCATAGCCTACGTTAAAAGATACCTTTTTATCAATAGTTAAATCCCAGATAACCTTGCCGGCATTACACATCCACTCAGGATGATTCTTCGCATCTATTTCTGACACGTCCACCTTGCCAAAAGTTCTCTCCTCAGACAAAAAGCAGTTCTCTGCACTAATTAAAAATGGTGCCTCCTGCTTGATGTTTACACTGTTCCAGCCATAGAATTTGTGTATCTGTCTGGCATTCTCGCCCCAACATCCAACCTTAACCATCATGTAGGAAGGTCTGATTCCTGCCTCAAGGTTGGCCGGCAGCTGCCCAAATACGGGCTCGTCTCCTCCCAGTGCTGGATTGACAGTAAAAAATTCTATAAAAAATGCTTTCTCTTCACCTGTTACCGCATGATGTGCTGTAAAGCTGTGCCACCACCAATCATATCCCTCAGAGGCCAATCCCCCCTTGAGCATAAACTCGTCTCTTGTTATATCTGAATGATTGAAATTAAAACTAGGAATCTCAACTGAAGATTCAAGCTCCTTTAAAAAATCCATCCTACTGCTCCTTTTGCTCCAGGAAAATCTTTCTGGTAATGAAGTTGTATACCATTACAATACCAGTTGCCAAAACCTTTGCACCTGTAAACACAAGAGTCTGACCGAGACTCTGTATCTGCTCCGACGATGAGTAAACTGGTCCTGTACACACCCACATAATAAGACTGTTGATACCCGCACCGATTAGACTCAGAATCACAAAGATTACAAACTGTGCTTTGCGGTCCATGTCTTCTTTTCTGGCAAAAACATACTTGAAACTTAGAATGTAGTTGAATACAACCGACACTGTAAATCCGATCACAGAGGCTATAACAGATCCCACCTCAAAAAATTCTGCTCCAAATATGAATGTAAGAAGCTTCATTGTCATTAAAGCAACAATATAGTCGATTAAAAAACTGATTCCTCCTACAACGCCAAATTTTAATATTTGTTGGATTAGTTTGTTCATTATATATTCCTTTTATTATTCGATATTTGTACTCAATTATCATAGCTGAAAACTGGTTATTTTACAAGAATTCTGATATATTATGCTTACTAATTACAAGAGGGGATAACATGGGACAAAGACTTACAAAATCAGACGTTGAAAAGATTCAAGCGGAAATAGACGATCGCAAATTAGTACAGAGAAAAGAACTTATAGAAGCTGTCAAGGAAGCAAGAGCACAAGGCGACCTCTCTGAGAATTTTGAATACTATGCAGCCAAACGAGAAAAAAACAGAAACGAGAGCCGCATCAAATACCTTGAAAGAATGCTCAACTTTGCAGAAGTAATAGATGATTCCTCTGATGATGACGAAGTAGGTCTTAACAACACTGTTACAGTATACATTCCAGAGGATGACTGCGAAGAGACCTTCAAACTGGTTACTTCCATCAGAAGCAACAGTTTAAAGGGCCTTATAAGTATAGAATCTCCTCTCGGAGCTGCAATAAGAGGCAAACATATCGGAGACTCTGCCATAGTAAAAATTGACGACAGCTACTCCTACGAAGTAGTAATCCGAGCCATTGACAATTCTACCGACGATACAGATGATGCAATTCAAAAGTTTTAAAAATCCAAAGGCCTCCGCCACCAGGGCGAAGGCCTTTTGGGAATGATTCGAGTGCGTAGCATCCGAATCGAATCTCAATAAATTGAGATTCCAATGTCAAGATTGCACGGCAATCTTGACTGTTTTATATAATCGAATCACTTATTTTAAATTCTGTCGAACTAACGCTTTTTTAAGCGCAGCTTCTGCTCTTAAGACATCAAGATTTTCATCCTTATTAGCCAGTCTTTGTCTGGCTCTGTCCTCTGCATCGCGGGCTCTTTGCACATCGATTTCATCAGGCCACTCAGCAATCTCAGCCAAAATAGTTACTTTATCAGGTAAAATCTCAGCAAGACCAGCATGTAGTGCTGCATTCTTAGGTCCTGAATCCTCAGTGATAGTAAGAATACCAGGCGCGATAACAGTTGTAAGTGGAATATGATTAGGAAATACACCTATCTCTCCTTCCACCGTGTTAAATTCGACCATCGATGCATCACCCTCGTAAAATATACGCTCAGGCGTAATGATCGAAACCTTAAATGTGTTATCTGCCATGTGCTGCCTCCTTCTA
>JABUSV010000031.1 GCA_021442555.1 Pseudobutyrivibrio sp.
CGCCAGCTACGATTGCACGGTAGATGACGTCAAATCTGCCCTCAACGAATCCATTGACAACATGGATCACGAACTGGAGAAGCTAATCAACTACGTAGGGGAGCGCAAAGAAATCACAAAAGAGGATATAGAGGCTATATGTATAGCTCATATTGAGACTAAAATTGTTTTTGATATGATAAGTGCCATCGCAAGCAAAGATTTGGTCAAGACTCTTGATATGTACAACGATTTACTCTGTGCCAAGGAACCGCCAATGCGAATACTCTCCCTTATAGTTCGCCAATTCAGGCAAATGCGCCTTGTCAAGGATATGCTCTCCCACGGTGAAAATTATGCCACTATCGCAAGAAAAGCTATGATGCAGGAGTTTATAGTAAAAAAAGTAGCAGGTCTTGCCAATAACTTTTCCACAAAAGAAATTGACAGCCTGCTTAAAGATGCTGCTGATTATGAATTTAAAGTAAAAACTGGTCTTCTTAACGAAGTCATGGCGGTAGAACTTATTATGACAAAATATGCCGGCAAGTCTTAGCTTAGCTTGTTAAACCAACTCTGCGGAACCAACATGGCAAGAGAGATTCCGAGCACTATGGCTCCCACTGCCCCAAGAGTAGACTTGGCATAATATGCCATCATCACATCGTTTCCTAATATTACATAATAAGAAGTATAATAAATAGCTGCTCCCGGCACCAATGGGAATATACCAGTTAACAGATAAAGTGTGGCTGGTTTTTTTCTTATGGCAGCAATTAATCTCGAATACACCGCAAGGGTAAAGGTTCCAATAAGGTTGGCTAACACCGCTGAATCCGAAGTGTTAAGTAATATCACATATATAACCCATCCTATGGCACCTGAAATACCGCAGAGTATCAGCTCCTTTTTTGGTGCATTGTATAATACAGCAAAGCTTAATGTAGCAAAGGCTGCTACCACAAATTGAATCATAACTTCCATCATCATAGCGGCAGGACACCTCCCAAATATCTGGTGGCAAATATCATTACAACACCCACACCTGCTGCAATACAAAAGCCTGTCATCAGTGCGTCAATAAAATGAATGGTTCCTGACAGATAATCTGAATTATTGAAATCTCTTATAGAAGTAGTCAGGGCAATTCCTGGAACAAGGGGCATGATTCCACCGATAATAGTGGAATGATATGCTGGTCCAAAGCCAAAAAACAGTAAAATTAAAGTCATTATGGCAATTAACATGGAACATATTATATTGCCGATAAACTTAGAGGCCGAGGATTTATTAAGAAGACTTAATATGTGTTGAACTATTATTCCTATTAGAAAGGCAATAACAGACTCCTCCAATCCTCCTCCAAACATAAATGTAAAGCAGCCTGAGCCCAACCCTCCAAAGAACATTCTAAGAGGAAGCGATACAGATTTTATTTCTTTACACTGCTTTAGCCTCTTTTCAGCTTCTGCCAGATTGATTTTTCTGGAGCAAACGTCTCTACTGAGCTGATTCAGCTCCACTACTTTGGTCAGATGATAATTGGCCAACGGTACATGTCTTACCATGCTGCAAGCATCGTCTCTTTTTTCATTGGCACTGGCAAAAATACCATTGGACAACACATATACATCATAGTCTTCCACGTCATATGCCTCTAAGATATTAAGAACTGTATCCTCGACACGGTACACTTCTCCACCATTTCTCAGAAGCTGGTCTCCAAGTTCTACTGCAAATGCCAAAACTTCCTTAGTACTCTCCATATCCCCTCGTCTATACCCTAAAGTTGGTCGTTTACAAAACCACTATACAATTATCCACCATGTGCATATTTTTATCAACCCGCAACCTATGCTATACTTTATGAGGTTTTGGTGGATAACTTACAGTTGAAAGGAGTATTTATATATGAATTTGATGGAAATCGACACGGTATCCTTATCTGCTGATGATTCCAGTGTCGTTATAATAGATCAGACCCTTTTACCAGGCAAAATCGAGTTGTTGAATCTTGTTTCCTCTAAAGATATATGGGACGCTATTTACCATCTCAAGGTACGTGGAGCACCTGCCATAGGAATATGTGCAGCCATTGGAATGTACGTTTTATCCAGATCTTACGACCACGAAAACCTGAATCATTTTGTGGAACAGTTTATGGCAGACATGTCATATTTAGACTCTGCAAGACCTACAGCCGTCAATCTGTCCTGGGCCTTGAAACAGATGGGTGATGTTGTTATCAACTATCAACAGACCAATGTGGATAATGTGGATAACTTAGTGAATAAGTTGAAGGAAAAAGCAACCTACCTCAAAAACCAGGATATCCATGTGTGTAAAACCATTGGTGAATATGGACTAACCCTTATAAAACCAGGGGATGGAATACTTACCCACTGTAATGCAGGAAAGCTAGCCACCATAAAATACGGTACTGCCACCGCTCCTATATATGCCGCTCATGAAAGGGGATATAACCTAAAAGTTTTCTGCGATGAAACAAGACCCCTTTTACAAGGCGCAAGACTAACAGCCTTTGAATTGACTGAATCCGGTGTAGATACTACTTTAATCTGTGATAATATGTCTGCCATGGTTATGAAAAAAGGATGGATAGATGCTGTTTTTGTAGGATGTGACAGAGTTGCTGCCAATGGTGATACTGCCAATAAAATAGGAACCTCTGTTGTAGCAACAGTAGCTAAGCAGTATAATGTACCAATGTATATCTGTGCCCCTACTTCTACCATAGATATGGACACTGCCTGCGGAGATGATATAGTAATCGAAGAACGCAAGGCTGAAGAAATTACAGATATGTGGTATACTTCTAAAATGTCCCACAAGGATGTTAAGGTATACAATCCAGCATTTGATATAACAGACCACTCTCTTATCGCTGGAATAATTACCGAATATGGTATTGCAAGGCCTCCATATAACGAGAGCCTTAATAAAATAATAAAGGAGAAAGAAAATGCCAGAAAATAGTTCATGCGCAAGTGCCGGAACGTGTGGCAAATCTTCATGTGAAGGATGCGCTTCAGCAAAGAACTCAAATACAAGAAACACTTCATTTTTGGAAGCACCTAATCCAAATTCACGTGTAAAGCACGTTATCGGCGTTGTATCAGGAAAAGGTGGCGTTGGCAAATCATTTGTCACCTCTACTATGGCAGGAATGATGAAACGTGCAGGCTACAAGGTTGGAATTCTTGATGCAGATATCACAGGCCCTTCCATTCCCAAGATGTTCGGTGTTCATGGCCCAGCTATGGGTGATGACAACGGTACTTTTCCAGTTGAAGCAGAGGATGGCACCAAAATAATGTCTATCAACCTGCTTTTGGATGATGAGGAGGCCCCTGTTGTATGGAGAGGCCCTGTTATTGCCGGAGCAGTTAAGCAATTTTGGACAGATGTACAGTGGGAGGACGTAGATTATCTTTTTGTAGATATGCCTCCTGGAACCGGAGATGTTCCACTTACAGTATTTCAGTCTCTTCCAATAGACGGAATCATCATCGTTACAAGCCCTCAGGAACTGGTACAGTTAATCGTAGCCAAAGCGTTTAACATGGCAGATATGATGCATATACCTGTTCTTGGTGTTGTGGAAAATTATTCGTATGTCAAATGTCCTGACTGCGACAGACACATCCAGATTTTTGGTGAAAGCTATGTAGATAACATCGCAAAAGAGCTTAATATCCCTGTTCTTGGCAAGATGCCTCTTGATCCTGCCTTTGCACAGGCAGCAGATGCAGGTCGCATCTTTGATTTTGACAACGAATATATCGCGTCAGCTAAAGATATATTAGAAAAATTATAATCTAGGAGGTTATTATGGCAACTAATCCAATAGTTACTATCGAAATGGAAAATGGCGATATCATGAAGGCTGAGCTCTATCCTGAGATTGCTCCCAACACAGTTAACAACTTTATTTCCCTTATTAACAAGGGCTACTATGATGGAATTATTTTCCACAGAGTAATCAAAGGCTTCATGCTTCAGGGTGGAGATCCAAACGGCACAGGAACAGGCGGCCCAGGATACTCTATCAAGGGCGAGTTCTCAAGCAACGGTTTCAAGAATGATCTCAAGCACGAACCAGGCGTTTTATCAATGGCACGTACTATGATGCCTAATTCAGCTGGCAGCCAGTTTTTTATCATGCACAAGACTTCTCCACACTTAGATGGGGATTACGCTGCATTTGGCAAGATAATCGAGGGTATGGACGTGGTTAACAAGATTGCTGAGGTTGATACAGATTATACTGACAGACCTATATTTGAATGCAAGATGAAAAAAGTTACAGTTGACACCTTCCAGGTTGATTATCCAGAACCAGAAAAGATGTAATAAAATGGCGAAGCTAGATATTCTAGCTTCGCCCTCTTTTACTTAATTGTTTGTTAAGATACATATTTGCATCTGCTTTTTTTATTGTGTTTCGAATCTCATGTCCGTCACCTATGGCCCATCCTACTGCTGCTGATAACCCAGGAATATCTGCCTTGCCATCTGCTGCATCTATAAGCTCCTGAACTTCGTGGATAACCAAATCAGGTTCTCCTATCTTAGGATTCTCCAACACCATAACAAACTCATCTCCACCTATTCTAAAGGCTCTGCGCTGTTTGTTGACCTTGGCATTGATGCTTGAAGCCATGTAGTTAATAAGTCTGTCACCTACATCGTGTCCCAGCTCATCATTAGTCTTCTTGAGATTATTCATATCCCAGAAGATAACTGCAACTCTGCTGACATTAGGATAGTAGTATCCTACCATCTCTTCAAACTTACTCTTATTATACAGCTTGGTCTTACTGTCTCTGTCCTTGGTATCAGCCAAAAGTTTGATTCTGTCTGCGTCCCTTGTCTGTTGCATAGTCGTAACATTGAGAATAGTAGTCAGAATAAGCAACGTTGCAACTCTTGGGAAGACCTCATACATTCCAATTATAAAATCAAGATTAGGATTGAGTGCAAGACTAATGGAACCATCTTGAACCATAGCGGCATAGCTGGAATAATTCAACCCACTTTTAATCAATATATTAAGATCACACAGTCCATAATAAAAGCCCAGATAACAACTGGTTATCAACATAAATATACTGATAACAAAAGTGTACCATAGCACCTTGCTGCGTCTGTATTGAATTGCAAAAACCAATGGCAGAATATAAGCCAAAACTGCATGATACGTAAGAAATGTACATATCAGGCCTGCAACAACAGTAACAACAGCAAGCAAAACATATTTTAACTTAGGATTACTAAGATCTGCCTTATCCTTACACAAAACAACTGCTGTGGCCAGCATGAACGAACTGCCGACACACGCATATGACGTCAAAACTTTATTAATCGAAAATACATCCAAGAGAACAAAGAACCAAAGAATAAAAGTAGCTATAATAAGCCACCCAAATCCTTTGAGAACGTGCACATTGGAGGTTTCTTCCATGTCTTTGACGTCGTCAAAGGTGTAGGGATTATACCTGTTTTCTTCTTTCACAACAATTATTTCCCCCAAAATAATCTTTATTACTCTTAATATATACCAATTAAAATGAAAATGCACTCATTACAATTCTCAAAACAGTATAAAAAACACCCTAGTTTTTGTACAATTTTCCGATATAACGCTTTATAAGGCGTTTATATAATAAAAGACATTCCTGTGTAAATGGTAAGAAAACCCAATAATTCCACGGCTATGAGCTCAACACTCATAATCTGTGGCATGTAAAATAATCCCTTCATTAAATCCAGATTATTCTTCTTGTATTTTTTTCGATACACTGTTGAATTGTCTATATTTATGATGTCTAATATTTCAATTTTTACTTCTGCTGCAGTTTTTCCTGCATCTATTTTTTCCATGTAAGCCTTGTAAGACTGTTTTGCGGCCATAGGAACCTTGTCATACATCAATCTAAGAGCTGTAATCGGCTTCATTTTACTAACCAAAACACAAAACTCATCCATAAAATCATTGTTACAGCTAATCTCTCTGATTTCCGGACCCTCCTCAGTATTATTTGAAACATGAATCACATGCTTTACCAATACCCAGGCAAGATAAATCACACAGCTATACATCATCATGATGACAAAGCTCATTTGCTGCACTATGGTTATATTTTCCAGATAATAGCCATATTTTCTACTTAAAGCAAACAGAAAATCACAGATAATTACTGATGTAAATACTGATGATATGGTCTTTTGACATTTATCTCTCTGTTCCCACAGCTTAATCACATCATAATCTGATGCTATTTTCATAAATTTTTTTTCTTTTTTTGCTGCATCTAACTGTGAGATACAAAAAGCCGTTAATATAACAGCCTCATATATCATTAGTATTCTTGCATATACTGTGTTCAAGTGGAAAATATGAGCTGATACACCAATTAATAATAATAAAAAAACGTACTGTAACATATTTCTACCAAAAAGAAATACTCTTCTATCTCTATTCATAACAACCTCAAAATAGGCAAACTGCCCCTAAAAAAATAAATGGAAAAATAAGCGAAATGCTTAGTTAGAAAAATTGTCATGTAAGACATGGCATAAGATAACACGATTTTTTGTTAAATGCAACTAGTAATTATAAAAATAGTGTGCCCCTATAACTTCTCCATAGGTTCTGTCAAGCATTCCAGACTGTCCTGCTTCAACCTGCTGATTGTGTCTCATTTGGGCATAGGAATATGTGCAAAAGAACAACGCATTGGTACGTCTTGCACCATTAAGGGCATTAACTGCCGCTCTCTGACAATTAGCATTTGGCCCCTGTGCCAAAATAAGTCCTACCCTGCCTGAGGTTACAGGTGCAAACTGTCCGTTGGAATATATTACCCCTGCAATTGAATTGGGAAACTGTGAGCTAAATACACGATTCATGACAACTGATGCAACCGCTGCTCTGCCATCCTCTCCCTGATTGTCTGCTTCTGCCTGTACAAC
>JABUSV010000103.1 GCA_021442555.1 Pseudobutyrivibrio sp.
CAAATGCTTAATTATGATATTGTAATAGTTGGCGGCGGTCCTGCAGGTCTTGCAGCTGCGGTTTCAGCCAAGAAACAGGGTGCTAACAGCATTCTTGTGTTAGAGAGAGATAAGGAACTGGGCGGAATATTAAACCAGTGTATCCATAATGGTTTTGGTCTTCATACTTTCAAGGAAGAACTTACCGGACCTGAGTATGCAGGAAGATTTGTTGATCAGCTTTTAGAGGAGAAAATCGAGTACAAGCTCAACACAATGGTGCTTGATATTAGCGAGAGCAAGGTTGTTACAGCCATGAACAAGGAGGACGGTATCCTTGAGATTCAGGCAAAGGCTGTTATTCTTGCAATGGGATGCAGAGAGAGAAGCAGAGGTGCTTTGAATATCCCAGGTTACAGACCAGCAGGTATCTTTTCAGCTGGTACAGCGCAAAGACTTGTTAACATGGAAGGCTATATGCCAGGTCGCAGAGTTGTAATTCTTGGATCCGGTGACATTGGACTTATTATGGCCCGTAGAATGACCCTGGAAGGTGCAAAGGTTTTGGCTGTTGCTGAACTTATGCCTTATTCTGGTGGATTAAAGAGAAACATAGTTCAATGCTTGAATGATTTTGATATTCCGCTGTATCTTTCACACACTGTAGTAGATATCCAGGGTAAAGACAGGGTAGAAGGCATAACAATTGCCGAGGTTGGACCAGACAGAAGACCAATCCCAGGAACTGAGATACACTATGACTGTGATACTTTGCTACTTTCATGTGGACTTATTCCGGAAAATGAGATTTCACGTGGAATGGGCGTGGATATTTCACCAGTTACCAGTGGTCCATTGGTAAATGAATCACTTGAGACAAACATAGAGGGTGTATTTGCCTGTGGAAATGTACTTCACGTACATGACTTGGTGGATTTTGTATCACAGGAAGCGGCTGCAGCAGGAAAGAACGCGGCTGATTACGTTCTTAAGGGTAAGACAGCAGGAGGAAAGGATATTCCAATCGTGGCTACTTCTGGTGCAAGATATACTGTACCTAAGACCATCAATGTTAACCGCATGGATGACAAGCATGTAGTAAGATTCAGAGTAGGCGATGTATACAAGAACTGCTATGTAAATGTGTATTTTGATGATGAGCTTGTAATTCATAGAAAACGTCCGGTGGTTGCTCCTGGTGAGATGGAACAGGTGGTGCTTGAGAAGGATCAGCTTGCAAATTATCCTGATATCAAGGAAATTACTGTAAAGATTGAGGAGGCATAACCATGAATAAAATAGAATTAATCTGTATAGGATGCCCAATGGGATGTCCTCTTACTGTTGAGATGGATAATGGAGAGGTTGTTTCAGTTACTGGCAACACATGTAACAGAGGTGATGTGTATGCTCGTAAGGAAGTTACCAATCCAACAAGAATTGTTACTTCATCTGTAAGAATCAATGGTGGAACTCTTGCGGCAGTATCATGCAAGACAGCGGCAGATATTCCAAAGGGCAAGATTTTTGACATAGCAAGAGAACTAAAGGATGTTGAGGTAAATGCTCCGGTTCATATTGGTGATGTTTTGGTCAAAAACGTTGCAGGTACTGGGGTAGATATTATTGCTACCAAAAATGTTTTGTCGGTATAATAACAATATTACGCTAACAGGGACTGATTTTCAGCCCCTGTTTTTTTGTGCAAAAAAACCGATGTTTCGGCAACACAAATAAAAAGGTGTTGCAAAACATATTATTTTGTGTAAAATATAAATCGATATATTTACCTCAACAAATTTAGGTAAATATATCTAGCAAACAATAAACGGATATTAAGGAGTAAGAAAAATGTATTTTGAAAGAGTAAAAGAAATCATGGTAGAGACACTCAACCTCAATGGAGACAAGATTGCTATGGAAGCAAAGCTTGCAGAAGACCTTGAGGTAGATTCATTGGATGCAATGGAGGTTGTATTGGCTCTTGAGGAGGAGTACAGCATCAGCATCGATCCTGAGGCATTAGAGAAGTTTGTAACAGTAGGCGATATCGTTAAATACATCGAAGAAAACAAATAATTATGGAACTTATATTTGAGATTTGGGAGAGATTCGACAGATCTTCAGCTGTGGAAATGAGCTACAGCTCCAATGACTTTAATTTGGTACTTAAAAAGGGAACTGCTACAGGAGGCTGTATGGAGGTATCTCCTGTGGCATCTTTTACACCAGTTAAGTCGGAGTCAGTAGCACAAGTAAGTGATGTGACATATGTTAATGCACCGATAGCGGGTATTTTCTACCGCAGTCCATCCCCAGATGAGAAGCCTTTTGTAATGATAGGTGATGAGGTGAAGACCGGTCAGGTGTTAGGCATTGTGGAAGCTATGAAGATGATGAATGAAGTCACATCTCCAATAGATGGTGTGATTGAAGCAATCATTGGAACAGACAACGAAATGATAGATTATGATGGTGCTTTGTTTGCCATAGCCAAGAAGCAGGGTTAGGTATGTTTAAGAGAGTATTGATAGCAAACAGGGGCGAGATTGCACTTCGCATCATAAGAGCTCTTAGAGAAATGAATATCGAATCGGTGCTTATATACTCCAAGGCAGATGCCAAGAGCATACCAGTTATGGCTGCAACAAAAAGCATCTGCATTGGAGAGGCACATGCCAAGGACAGCTATCTCGATCAGGACAAAATAATAGACGTAGCATTAAAGTGTGGCTGTGATGGCATACATCCGGGTTATGGATTTTTGTCAGAGAATGCTGATTTTGCAAAAAAGTGTCAGGAAAATGGCATTACGTTTATTGGTCCATCCCCTGAACTCATCGACATGATGGGAGATAAGCAAACAGCCAGGGACCTTATGAAAAAAAGCAACGTACCTATTGTTCCAGGTTCAGATGGACTGGTAGAGACCTATGAAAAAGCAAAATCTGTTGCCAAGGAAATAGGATATCCCGTACTAATTAAGGCCACTGCTGGTGGCGGTGGCAAGGGAATGAGAGAGTGCTTTAGTGAGGAAGAGCTGAAAAACGCATATGAAACCGCCAAGTCAGAGGCCATGAATTCATTTGGCAATGGTGAGGTTTATATCGAAAAACTAATCCTCAATCCAAAGCATATCGAAATCCAGATAATAGCAGATAAATACGGCAATGTGGTGCACTTGGGAGAGCGTAATTGTTCTATTCAGCGCAATCATCAGAAGCTGGTAGAAGAGTCTCCTGATTTTACATTGACAGAAGAGAAAAGACAAATAATGGGAGATACTGCCATAAGGGCAGCAAAGGCGGCAGGATATGACAGTGTTGGAACTATCGAGTTTGTAGTAGATAGTCAGCAGAATTTTTATTTTATTGAGATGAACACTAGAATCCAGGTGGAGCATCCTGTAACTGAGATGCTGACAGATGTGGACCTCATCAAGGAACAGATTCTTGTTGCAGATGGACACAAGCTGTCTTTGAAGCAGGAGGATATTAATCTCAATGGTTACGCCATGGAGCTTAGAATAAACGCCAAGGGCTGTGGCAAAGTAACTTGCCTACACTTTCCAGGAGGCCTTGGGGTGCGTATTGAATCAGCACTTTTTGAGGGTTGTGAGATATCACCGTATTATGACTCCCTTCTCGCGAAGCTGATTATACACGGCAAATCCAGACTGGAAGTTATCAGAAGAGCCAGAAGAGCTCTTGAGGAGCTGATAGTGGAGGGAGTGCCAACCAACGTACAGGAAATGTATATGTTAACCTATGAGCCAGAGTTTGTACTTGGAAGCTACAATACTTCATTTTGGAACAAATCTGAGAAAACCATAAAGGAAAGAACAGAAAAATGGACATGCTCGATATCTTAGATAATAAGAAAAACAGTCTGAAGCTGTTGCAGGATGAACGCAAAGGCACTTCATCGGCAAAGCTCATACAGTGCCCACAATGCGGCAGTGAGTATGACAGTAAAATGTGGAAGAAACGCCATAGAATCTGTCCTGACTGTGGATATTACATGGCTATGACACCCAAGGAGCGAATCAGACTCATAGCTGACGAATCAAGCTTTGCTCCTATGTTTGAAAAAATGGAAAGCCTTGATCCACTGTCATTTCCAGGATACAGGCAAAAGCTTACATCTCTTAAAGAGAAAACCAAGCACAGGGATGCAATAACCTGTGGTACGGCATCCATCGGTGGTATCAAGGTCTGTATAGGAATTCTTGACCATAGATTCTTTATGGGAAGTATGGGTACTGTAGTGGGAGAACAGATTGCTTCTCTTACAGAATATGCCATGGACAACAAGCTGCCTTTGATTATTTTTTGCCTGAGCGGCGGAGCCAGAATGCAGGAAGGTATGTTTTCTCTGATGCAGATGGCAAAGACATCTGCTGCTGTGGAAAAATTCAAAAACAACGGCGGATTGTATATATCTGTGCTGTGCCATCCTACAACTGGCGGAGTAAGTGCAAGCTTTGCATTTTTGGGAGACATCATCTTGGCAGAACCTGGCGCTCTTATTGGATTTGCAGGACCAAGAGTTATTGAAGATACCATAGGTCAGGAGCTTCCTGAGGGATTTCAGCGCGCTGAATCACAGGAAAAAAACGGCATGATTGACAAGATTGTTGAACGTCAGGATTTGAGGGATGTGTTGTATAAAATAATTAAAATGCATGCCAGATAATGGAGCAAATATATGAGTGAAAATAAGCATACGGAAGAAAAGCTAAGTGCATATGACAGAGTAAAGCTTGCCCGTAGCATGGAAAGACCTGTAATCACTGATTACATAGACAGGCTTTTTGATGATTTTATTGAACTAAGAGGTGACAGATTACACGGCGAGGATGAGAGTATCCTTGGCGGAATAGCTATGTTTCATGGCATACCAGTTACGGTAATCGGTCACAGAAAAGGAAAGAATACAGCGGAAAATATCCGCTATAACTTTGGTATGGGTTCTCCTGAGGGGTATCGCAAGGCCAACAGGCTTATGCAGCAGGCTCAGAAGTTTGGTAGACCCATTATCACTATAGTAGATACACCTGGGGCATACCCGGGAATCGATGCAGAAAACCATGGACAATCTGTGGCGCTGGCGGAAAATATAGCAACCATGAGTTGTTTAAAGACACCTATCATTGCAGTCATAACAGGAGAGGGTTCCAGTGGAGGAGCGCTCGCTCTTGCTACAGCCGACAAGGTATTTATGCTGGAAAACTCTGTGTATTCCATACTTTCACCTGAGGGATTCGCATCGATATTGTGGAAGGACGCTTCAAAGGCCCCAGAGGCCAGCGAGGTTATGAAGCTTACAGCAAAGGATCTGTATTCTTTTGGCATAATAGACGACATTGTGCCAGAGGATGAGAATATGTTTGAAAAATTGGATGAAATGCTCTTAGATGAGCTTAAGATACTGCAGGGCATGGATGAGACAAAGTTGCTGCAGAATAGATACGAAAAATACAGAACAATGGGAAGTGTGAGCCATGGATAAGGCACTAAAAATAGTTTCTACAGGCCGTGCATTGCCGAGTCATATTATGTCCAACATGGAGTTGGAATTGATAGTGGATACTTCAGATCAGTGGATTAGGGAACGTACAGGAATAGAAAGCAGAAGAATCTGTACTGACGATGAAAATGCTACAACTCTGGCAGTAGAAGCTGGAAGAAAAGCAATAGAAGAAGCACAAAAAAGAGATACAGATTTTGATATAGATAAGATTGCTGCTTTGATAGTGGCAACCTCTTCTGGTGAGTATTATGTGCCATCGATAGCATGTCAGGTACAAAAAGCGCTTGATTTACCGCAGGAAATCATGGCATTCGATTTGGCGGCAGCTTGCACAGGATATGTGTTTGGACTTAAAACAGCAGCAGCCCTTTTGGACAGCTTTGATGAAAGCTACGCTCTTGTTATTGGAACAGAGTGTCTGTCTTCTATTACAGATTACACAGACAGAACAACATGTATATTGTTTGGAGATGGAGCAGGTGCTTCCATAGTGTCGCTGACAAATAGTGATACACCTTTTTGGGCAAAGACCTGGTCTGATGGCAACACCAAGGCGCTTACAGCCATACATGGTGGAAAGATAGCCATGGAAGGCCAGGAAATATTCAGATTTGCAACAACAGTTATTACAAAAACAATCAACACCATGTTGGATAAGGCAAATATTACAATGGATGATATCGATTATATTGTATGTCATCAGGCCAATGCCAGAATCATTGACTATGTAAAAAGAAAATTTAAGGGCTATGAGGATAAGTTTTTCATGAATGTTGCAACAATGGGAAATACTTCTGCGGCCAGTATCCCTATGGCTATAGCACAGATGGATGAAGAGGGAATGCTAAAACCTGGAATGAAGCTATTATGCGTAGGATTTGGCGGAGGTCTTACCTGGGGCGGTGCCCTGGTTTTAATATAAGGAGACAGTATGAGATTAAATGAGATATTAGGTATTGAGTATCCAATAATTCAGGGTGGAATGGCTAACATCGCCACTGGTGAGTTTGCTGCTGCAGTTAGTAATGCAGGTGGTTTAGGACTGATTGGTGCAGGCGGAATGGATGAGAATAGTCTCAGAGAAAACATAAGAATCTGCAAGAGCAAGCTTGATGATGACAAGAAGGACAAGTTTGGCGTAAACCTAATGCTTATGAATCCGCATGTAGATGCCATGGCTCAGGTAGTTGTAGAAGAGGGCGTAAAGTATGTCACAACAGGAGCAGGTTTTCCTGGAAAATATATGGCAGCCTGGAAGGAAGCTGGAATATTTGTTATGCCTGTAGTTTCAAGCAGTGTAGTGGCAAAGATGATGGAAAGACA
>JABUSV010000093.1 GCA_021442555.1 Pseudobutyrivibrio sp.
CTCCAGTCTTCTGGTCCCCTGTCATCATGACATTGATATCAAGCTTCTGGCATGTGTTATAAATCATCTCATCATCAGTAGCTACCACCAGCTCATCTATGTTCTCACATAGTGATGCCCTCTCGTACACCCACTGTATCATTGGCTTGCCCTTGATAAGAGCCAGTGGCTTGCCTGGGAATCTGCTTGACTTGTATCTGGCTGGAATAACACCTATTATCTTCATCGTCTCTCCTTCACATAATGTGTCAGAGCTGACCTACCCTCGTAGCAGTACTCAGCTCTGTAGCCCTCAGCCTCCATGGCAGCTATCATATCCTCTGCCGCCTGCCCGCTGTAGGACACATAATAAAATTCTTCTAAGGTTGTATCTATATCATCATCTGAGTTGATGATGCCATCTCTCATATCATCTGTATACTCATCGTCATGCACCAGGTAGAACCAGAAATTGGCATCTGACTCCCAGTACACATAGGTCACACTGTTATAGGCCTGATTGTCATACCATATGTCAGCCACCTGTCTTACATCATCCTTTGGACCCATGGTAGACAGGCTCCTGCACATAAACATTGTGCATCCCACGCAGGATACTATGGCACCTGCCAGCACTATTTTCTCCCACTTGAACCACTGGGAGAATACACCAAGACCCGCTGTGACTGTCACGATTATCACAGGTATAAAGAACAGACAGTATCTGCCTCCGATATTGACAGTACCCAGCTTGTCCATGTCACAGCCGTTAAATGCATAAAATGAAGTAGCCACTGCCACATAATACAGTACCCATATGATCAGGGTAACCAGCAGCATGGCATTCAATGTATTGCTCTTTCTGACGAGGCACACTATGGATAATATCAGCAGTAACCCTATGCACATACCAGGAAGTGCTGCTCCAAAATCTGTAGTAAACACCTTGTAAGCGGACATCACCATGTCCTTGATGGCATTGCCATGTACAAAATAAAAGCTATGGCTCACCTCTGGGCTTCGCATGTGTCTGACCTGCGGTATCAGAAAAAATATCACAAGGGGTATTACTGCAACAACCATTGTAATCACAGTGCATATCCCAAGTCTTATAAGTGCCCTCTTATCTGATCTCATATGTATCAGCAATGTCACATACAGTGCCACTACTACAAATGCTGCCCCGTACTGACTGTAGCATGCCAAAACAGCCCATATAAAATATCCGACTATATTATACCAATTAGTCGTATGTATATTTTTCACAAAAAAATACAGCATCCATGCTATACAAGCCAGCATCAGATTGTACTCAGCTGCCTCCAGGGCATAGTAGCACACAGGCCATACCGACAGATACAGCACCATGCCTATCAGGCCATACTTCTCATCAGCGGCCTCTCTTCCGGCCTTGTAGATGCCCACTGCACCAAACAGTGTAGTAAGTATACCTGCCAATCTGTACCACCACTCATTATCTGATATTACCAGCCAAAAGTGCATCAGCACATTGTATAGTGGTGGCTGATATGTATATGCTATATGCTCATACATGTTGGATGTAGTTCTCGAACCTGGCACTGAGCCTGTCCAGTATTTTGACACCCAGTACTCCACTGCCTCGTCATACCACAGAGGAGAAGCAGTAGCATGCATGACATACAATATAAAAAATACTAGAAGCACTATAGCTACTGGTATGTATTTTACGATTCTCTTATCTCTCATGTTGTAATGTCCTAATTATTACTATCGTAAATCTGCTAAGACTCATGCACAGTCCCATCATAATCACATAGAATACTATCAATGGAAGTCCCGTCAGCTGTACATCCATTATGGCCTGCACACGCCTGATATAAAATATTGTGATATTGCTGATTAGCAGATACACTATAGTATTCTCTCCAATATCAGTAATATGATAAGCTATCCTGTCTGCATCTACTTTCTTACAGATGAGATAGTATATGTATACCATCAGGTATGAACCCGTCACCCACCATATAGCTGGTGGAAATCTCATTGGCAGCTCATCATGTGTTAACAAATACCATAGAAAAGCAGCAGTACCTGCAACGGATGCAATCAATATTTTTATATCCAGCACTTTACCTGATCTGGCCAGATATATTCCTGCAAAGAACAAGCTGAGATACTGGACTATAGGAAGCGCCAGATAGCTGCATGTTCCCACAAACACTCCAAGCAGTGGACTGGTGATACTGGAATAATCTATATAAGTCATGGCAAGGGATGCTATTGCAAATATCATAAGCACCACGCCATTCGCTCTGCGAATTAGGGGCGTAAAAACCAACATCACAGGATACAAAAAGGCGAAGCTTAACAAGAACTCTGAGTATCCGGGAATACGCCTTAGAAGTATCACATCAAGCCATATTCTCCAATCCAGATTCCACTCGATAAGCACCGTGTATGCCAATCCTGATATATAAAAAGCTATTAATGTCTTAACAAAGCTCCTGCCCATCTTGACAGCCAGAGTCTTAACCGGTACCTCTCTGCCAAAATATGCCTTGTAACATACATATCCGAATACAAATAAAAACCCTGAATATGTAGTGAGATTGATATACTCAGCATATGGATAGGTTATTCCTTCCCATGGAAAGAACTGGACTATATGACCAGTAATCATGCCTATAACCAGTATTGCCTTGTACAAGTCCATGGACCTGTCTCTTTGCTTTATATCCATGTCCTTAATATCTCCTGACATAATACTCTCAACAGCAGATTATAACACTTACTGCTGATTCTTGTAAAACCTGCCCTTGTAATACACCCAGCCTGAATCAAGTACTGTGGTGTTATAATAGTTGTCTGTTACTCTGATATGTATTTCCTCAGGGATATCCTCCTGGGTCATAATGCAGTCAGCAATATTACTTACCAGGCATCCCAGCTTTGGATCAGTGTAAACCTGAGAATCAGGTCTCATAGTAACAGTGGTAGTAAAATCATCATCGGCCAGAAGCATCAGTGTATTATCCAGCTCTTCCTGCTCATCTATGAGCTTTGCTTTGTAGATGATGTAATCTATATCATCTTCATTCCATCTGCCGTATGCCTCATTGCCCCTCTGGTCTGGGATGGAATATCTCTCCTGTATATAAGCACCTAAGTCTGTAGTGACCTTTCTTGCCCCTGAAGGATTCAGATGTCCTCCCAAATCATAACAGTCTGTGTTGTAATCTATCACGTCACTGTCCAGATAATTGACATAGTCAACACCATACTCCTGAGCTATGGCTGCTACTCCTGCAGCCACCATCTGCTGACTCTCTGGTGCAGGATATGGCAGATACATCAGCATAACATCTATTCCGCGATTCTGACATTCCTCTATCATCATCCTCAGATATTTGGCCCCGGTACTGTCAATCTGTGCTGCCTCAACCGGTAACCTCTGCCAGCCTGAAAAGTCCGCCACCTGAACTCTGGCCTCTGCGCCCTTTTCCTCACTGTAGACAGGTTCAAAATCTTCAGTCTCAAGAGCAGACCACCTGCTGTGATATTTAGGAAAATCCCAGATATATTCCAGTCTGGTATCATAATAATTGACCTCATTGACATCTGTAAGCTCTGGGTCATCGCACAGGTCCATCAGTGCCTTGATCTTGGTGCGAGATATGGGAACAGAATCAAAGGTCTGATGCAGATACTCTGCGTTGTCGCACACCTTGGCATCATCCTCCACCAACATACAGTCAATAACCACAAGCTTTGGATGAGTATAATCCAGCGCATTCATCATAGACCAGTAGCTGGTAGGAATAGTGTTATTGTGTCCTCCGAAGTTGTATGACACTATACCATAGTCCTGCCACAGTTCCATAGGCATAACCGCGTTAATCACTCTGCTGGTGCCAAAGAACAATACATCAAAATCCTCACTTTGCTGATAGAAATCATTGTACTTTTCATCTGAGGCCTCCACCTGAACAGCGTTGGATACAACAGCCAAGAGTGCAACCACTACTGCAACTACAGCCACTACTTCTATTATGTTTTCCACAGTTTTTTTCATAATTACCTCTTAAAACTGAAAATATATAAAATTAGCGGCGTTATAGCCCGAACCCCACATGCCAAACAGCAGAATAAACACTATAGAGCAGGCTATCACCAGCACCCGAAGCCACATGGCCTGCTTGGCTATTATGCCACGTATCTGAATGCCATTATATTTGCAGGCATCTGCTATCAATACCACGATAATACACAGTACCATCAGTACAAAGTTACGCTCATCAAGGCCTGCCTCAAACAGTCTGCCGTCAAACAGTATTCCAGGATTGTGCACCGTAAACATGCTTTTTAGAATAATAAGTGCCGCTCTGGTAGAATCCGCTCTAAAGAATACTAATGTAAAATCAAACAACACAAATGTAGCCAGCACCTGATATATCTTGTGCCCAATGCTTTCTCTGTCAAGGTCTAACACCTTAACCCCCCAGTCTCTTACCGGGCGAAGCAGCTCTCCTGTTATCTGATACATACCGTTGAGCACTCCCCAGATAATATAGGACCAGCCTGCACCGTGCCACATACCACTCACTATGAACACCACCAGGATGTTGATATATTTTCTTAGTCTTCCCTTACGGCTTCCCCCAAGAGGTATATACACATAGTCTATAAACCATCTGTTGAGAGATATATGCCATCTGTTCCAAAACTCTGCGATACTTTTTGAAGCATAAGGTGCGTTAAAGTTGTCAGTGAGCTTGTAACCCATAATCCAGGCTGCTCCCATGGCAATAGTGGTATAGCCTGCAAAGTCACCATATACCTGAAAAGCAAACAGTACTGTTGCTACAATCAGATACCATCCGCCAAAATCCCCAAACTGGCTGTAGCACAGATCAACATATACCGCTATCCTGTCTGCCACCACCATCTTGAGAAAATATCCCCAGAGCATCAGCAGAACGCCTTCTCTTGCCCTGTCAAAATCCCACTTGTGAGACTCTCTAAACTGCGATATGAGGGCTTCTGATTTTTCGATAGGTCCTGCTACCAGCTGTGGAAAAAAGGATACATACAGAGCATACAATACAAAATTCCTCTCTGGATCAGTCTTGCCTTTGTACACATCTGCGCTGTAGCTAAGAGCCTGAAATGTATAAAAGGATATTCCAACTGGAAGCAGTACATCCACGGCAGGGACATTGGCACTCATACCTGCATGACCTAATACTGTATTGATATTGGTGATAAAGAAATTGGCATACTTGAAATATATAAGAATCGCCAGGTTGATTACAAAGCTCGATACAAGGCACAACCTTCGCCAGGCCTTATCCTGCCTGTATGCCATAAGCAATCCACTGGCATATGTAATAACAGTAGATAACAAAAGCAGCAGCACGTATTTGACGTTCCAGCACATATAGAAATAATATGAGCAGACCAACAGCCACACATACTTTACACGCTGCGGCACCACAAAATACACAAATACTGCTATTGGAAAAAATAATAGAAAATCAATTGAATTAAACGACATCGTCTACTAATCCCCTCACTGGATTAAACAGCACTTTTTGCTTTAAATACAGCTGTTTCACGAAACTAAATTTTACCACAAAATTGACTTTTCCTCAATTGTATCGATATAATCAAAGAGGCTTAAAGAGGAGATAATATGAATCACAATAATAATCGTATAATATATTTTGATTTTTTAAGAATAGTGGCACTTTTTGCTGTAATATGGGTGCATTCAGCAGTACAGAGCTTTGGCCTGACAGAGGTTGGCAGCTTTCAGTGGATAGTCATAGATTTTTTCAGCAGCACAGGCAGATTTTCCATACCAGTGTTTGTAATGATAAGCGGCGCTCTGTTTTTAGGACGTGACATACCAATAGGTGTAATCTACAGGAAAAATATCCTTCGCATCGTCACAGCCTTTGTATTCTGGGCGCTGTTTTATGCCCTGTGGATCTACAAGCAGACAGGCTCTGTGTCTCACGCTCTGCCATATCTCTATAACGGCTTCTATCACATGTGGTTTCTGTACATGATAGTGGGACTGTATGTATTGATTCCAGTGCTCAGACGCATTACAGCTGACAAGAATATCCTTAGGTATTTTCTGTACTTGTCTCTTGTCATCGTATATATCATCCCTCGATTTATTGCCTGGATTAGTGTATTTAACACAGACCTTGGCGATAAGACAGCTCAGGTATGGAATTACTTTGACCTGTCATCAATATCCTGCTATGTATTCATATTTGTGTTGGGATACTACATCGCTAATACAGACATTCCAAAACACATCAGATATATCTCATATGCGTGTGCATTATTATGCTTTGCAGGAGCATTTTTTACCTCATGGTACTTAGGAGTCGCTGGCTTCGAATCCTATTCTCTTCCATATGCTTCCTGCTCTCTTGGAGTATTAATGGAGGCTGTAGGTGTGTTTATGGCCGCTCGCTACGGTTTTATGAACAAAAAAATCTCCCCAAAAATGGAGAGATTTCTTGGCAATATGTCAAAATATAATTTTGGTGCGTATCTAACTCATGCCTTTGTATTGGATTTCATCAACAAATATCTGGGATTCACTGTGCTCAGCATCAACCCAATACTGGCTGACATAGTACTTACCTGTATCGTATTTACTGTGTCTTTTGTGATATCAGCTATTATCAACAGGATACCTGTTCTTGGCAAATACATAGTCTGATAGTACTATTTTCCCATTATCTCTTCTAACTCTTCTCTAGGCAAAAATGGAGCCAGATCTGATAGCGGTGGGCTGTATAGCGAGCCATCCTCCAATCTTCTTGTGGAGCTCTTTGG
>JABUSV010000171.1 GCA_021442555.1 Pseudobutyrivibrio sp.
CTTGTGGTCATTGTTTACAAAAAACACTATATGATGTTAAAAATACCTTGTGTTTTTATGATAATACACTATAATTATATTTAGTCTAGGAGGAGTATGTGTATGATTACTTCAGATGCATTTGGGTATATTGATGTTTTAGGGAAAGCTGCAGATGCCAGCTGGCAACGTGAGACAATAATTGCCAACAACATGGCTAATGCGGATACCCCAGGATACAAACGTAAAGATATAGAATTTGAGGGTGTTCTTCGCAAGGCTTTACTTTCTTCAAAAGAGAGAACCTTGGAACAGGCAGTAAGACATATGGATACTTCTGATTTGGAAGGTATTGTCTACACTGATTATGAGAATTACTCATACAGAATAGATGGCAACAATGTTGACATGGATACGGAGAATGTAGAACTGGCATCTGAAGCTATCAGATATCAGGCTCTTACAAGCAGTATCACTAACGAATTTGATCGTTTTAGCATGGTCGCAAAGAGACCTCAGTAAGAGTAGGAGGTAATTGATTATGGGTTTATTTCAAGGATTTGACATAGTTGCTTCTGGATTGACAGCACAGCGACTTAGAATGGATGTAATAGCTGAAAATATTGCAAATGTTAACACAACCCGCACAAAAGGTGGGGATACATATCGCAGAAAAATAGTTACCTTTGAAGAAAAGGAACTGGACAGAGGATTAACCTTTGAACATGTATTACATAACAAATCTCAAACCTATACCACTGATGGAAATGGCGTAAAGGTTACCAAGGTCTCAGAGGACTATGATTCAGATTTTATTATGGAATATGATCCATCTCATCCAGATGCTGATGAGAATGGATATGTGGCTTATCCTAACGTAAATACTGTTACTGAGATGACCAACCTTATTGATGCCAGCAGATCTTATGAGGCAAATACAACAGCTTTTAGAGCCCTTAAGGATATGGCCACCTCTGGAATATCAATAGGTCAGAGATAATTGGAGTAAGATATGGATATAGCAGCAATTCAGTCAATGTATGGAGCAACACCTACTGCAGTTAACAACGGCACTTCTGTTACAGCTCCACAGGGCTTTGATTCAATGTTAAACAGTGTCATGGAGTTACTTAAGGATACCAACAGTCTGCAACAGGCTGCCCAGAATGAAGAGATGGCATTTTCTCTGGGAGAGACACAAAACACTCATGATTTAATGATTGCACAACAAAAAGCAAATGTTGCACTTCAATATACAGTGGCTGTCAGAGATTCTGTAATTGGAGCATACAATACAATCATTAATATGCAAATCTAATCACTAGTTGGGGGAATAATTCATGCCTGAGCAAATTCAAGCATTACTTAACAATCTATTGGAATGGTGGAGAAAATTCACCAGAAGACAGCAGGTGCTGATAGTTTCTATCGCAGCTGTTGTTTTGGTGTCTTTTATCATCTTAGGCGTAGTATTGTCTCAACCTACATATGTTCCACTTGTAATATGCGATTCAACAACACAATCAGCTCAGGTTAAGTCTTTACTGGAGGATAATAATATTTCCTATACGGTAAGTCAGGACGGACTGACCTATTCCGTAAAGGAAGAGGATGAAGCAAATGCCAATATCTTATTAGGTTCTCATGAGATTGCAACCTCGGGATATGACCTGAGTGATGTTATTGATGGAAGCTTTTCAACGACAGAGGCTGATAAGCAAAAGAGATATCAGCTTTACCTTGAGACTCGTATGGCAGAGTTTCTAGAGGTTTATTCTATGGTTGACAAGGCTAACGTTTTGCTTAATCTTCCAGAGGATGATGGAACTATTATTTCTCAAAAACAGGATGCCTATGCGACAGTAACACTGACACTGAATGGTCCTATGAATGAAGATGTAGCAGCAGGTATTGCCCGATATATTGCTACAGCTCTTGGTAATGATGACACAAAAAATATCTGCATTACGGACAGTAAAGGTAACACCTTGTTTGCCGGTGGCGATATGGCTTCAACTATTGGCGTGGCTACAGCTAATCAGTCTCTTCAGGATAAGGTTGAAAATGCTATAGCCAAGGATGTAAAAAATGTCATTTTGCAAACAGATGTATATGACAATGTTGAGGTAGGCATGAACCTTAACATGAATTTTGATAAGGACAGCTATGTGGATTATCATTATTATGTTGATGAGGGTCAGACGCAGGGCTATCTTGACAGCTATCAGGGTTCTAACTCCTCATCTACAAATGGTGCGGGTGGTGTTCCAGGAACAGATTCAAATGATGATGATACCACCTATGTAACTCAGGATGGTTCTTCCTCTGAGAGTTCTACAGAGGAATTCTACTATGATTATTTGCCTAGTGAAAAAATAACAACGCATGAGAGTCAGGTTGGAGTTATTGACTACGAAAGTTCATCTATCTCGGTATCATGTACTACTATAGTTACTTATTCAGAAGAACAGCTTGAAAAAGATGGAACCTTGGATGAACTTCAGATGACCTTTGACGAATTTGTTAAGGCCAATGATAAGAGGATACAAACAGAAGTTACTCCTGATTTTGTATCTCTTGTAGCAAATGCTACAGGTTTTTCAGAAAACAATATAACCATGGTGGCTTATGAAGTACCTATGTTCCAATACAAGCCAGCATCAGGTATTAACATTACAGATATCTTACAGATTGTTTTGGTTGTTCTAATCTTTGCTATGCTTGGATTTGTAGTGCTTAGAAGCATGAAGGTAGAGAAGGAAGAACCTGTAGAACAGGAGGTTACCTTAGAAGAACTTGTGGCCTCCACGCAGGAAGAAGAAGTTCTTGAGGATATCGGATATACAGAAAAATCAGAAGCAAGAATACTTATTGAGAAGTTCGTTGATGAAAAGCCAGAGGCTGTTGCATCATTGTTGCGTAACTGGTTAAACGAGGATTGGGGATAAATAACTATGGCTGTTGAAGAGCTAAATGGCGTACAGAAGGCTGCTATACTTCTTATCGCATTAGGACCAGAAAAATCATCAGAGATTTTCAAGCATCTCAAGGAAGAGGAAATTGAAGAGCTGACACTTGAGATAGCCAACACAAGAAGTATCTCACCTGCATTAAAGGAAGAGGTAATTAACGAATTTTATCAGGTATGTCTTGCCCAGCAATACATTGCTGAAGGTGGTATTGGATATGCCAGAGAGCTTCTTCAGAAAGCTCTTGGCGATGAAAGAGCACAGGATGTTATTACCAAGCTAACAGCATCATTGCAGGTTAGACCGTTTGAGTTTATTAGAAAAACAGAACCTTCTCAGGTTCTTAACTTTATACAGGATGAGCATCCTCAGACCATCGCTATGATTCTCTCATATCTGTCTGCTGGACAGGCATCCCTTATTATTGGTGCACTGCCTCCTGAAAAGCAGGCTGATGTTACAAGACGTATAGCACTTATGGACCGTACTTCGCCAGAAGTTATCAAAGAGGTAGAAAGAGTTCTTGAGAGAAAGCTTTCTTCTCTTATCAATCAGGATTTTACAATTGCAGGTGGTGTAGATTCTGTTGTTGCAATCTTAAATACAGTAGACCGCGGTACAGAAAAACGTATCATGGAATCTTTGGAAATCGAAGAGCCAGAGCTTGCAGAAGAAATCCGCAAGAAGATGTTCGTATTCGAAGATATTTTGTTGCTTGACGACAGAGCGATTCAGCGTGTACTTCGTGATGTTGAAAACTCTGACCTTGGTATTGCTCTGAAGGGTGCCAATGAAGAGGTACAGGCGGCAATCTTCAAGAATCTGTCTTCTCGTCTTGCTGCAATGATCAAGGAAGATATGGAATTCATGGGTCCAGTACGTATGAAGGACGTAGAGGAGGCTCAACAGAAGATTGTTGGTATAATCCGAAAGTTAGAGGACAGTGCAGAGATCGTTATTTCAAGAGGTGGAGGAGACGAACTTGTTGTCTAGTAATAATGTTATTTACGGTTTTCAAGTCGCATATGATGAGGAACAACAGGACGCTCTTATTGACAGCAATGATTTGGCCAAGTCTCTTATTGAGAAGCAGGAAATGCTGTATAAAAAGCAGCTTCAGGAGGAGGAACGTGCCAGAAGACTTGCAGCTATGGAGGAGACGGGAGGCGTAGTTCCGGAAGGGATGGAGCCAGGAGAGTTTCTAGATTTGGCTGATAGTATAATGGCAGAAGTACCACAGGTACAGGAGCCTGTTGTGACAGAGGAGATGCTTCAGGAAGCCAAGGAGGAGGCAGAAGCGATTGTTGCTGAAGCCAGATCCCAGGCCAATCAGATTATTTCTGAAGCTGAGATAAATGCGGAGGCACTTCGCAATCTTGCCAGACAGGATGGTCATAAAGAGGGCTATAATGATGGCACTCAAAAGGCTGCCATAGAGCTTCAGGATGCTCAATACAGATTAGAGCAGGAAGTTGAAGCTATCAGACAGGAATACATACAAAAAGAAATAACCATGGAACGTGAAATCGTTGCCATGACAATGGGGGTATTTGAAAAGGTATTTTCTGCAGAGTTATCAGGCAGAAGTGATATAATCTATCACTTGCTGGATAACTGCATTATGAACATTGAGCGTTCCAAACAAATGCAGATAAAAGTATCTGAGACAAATGCTGATTATATAGCATCCAAAAAGGAAGAGATTATCCAAAAGGTTGGAAGTGATGTTATTTTGGACATAATACCAGATCCTTTGTTAAATGACAGCCAGTGTGTCATCGAAACAGATGGTGGTATTTTTGATTGTGGAATAGATACAGAACTTGAGAGCCTGATTAGAAGAATAAAGGCGTTGAGTTAGGAGATACATTTGGACGAGAGAGCACTATCGCAGCTTGCTGAAGAGACTTATTTTAAGTCATTAGGTAAGGTTGTTAAGGTAGTAGGACTTACAATTGAATCAGTTGGACCTGAGGCAAAGCTAAAGGATTTATGCGAGATTATTGTTAATGACTCAGATGTCAGAATAAAAGCAGAAGTTGTCGGATTTAGAGATAAACGTCTGCTTTTGATGCCTTTTGAGGATGTGGAGGGTATCGGTGTAGGCTGTATGGTAGAAAACACCGGGCATCCTTTGATGGTTCCTGTTGGTGATGAGCTGTTAGGTCATACAGTTGATGGTTTGGGATTTCCAACGGATTTGGAAGATCTTACGGATTTTGAATATTTTATGGAATATCCGGCAGAAGCCAATCCACCAGACCCTATGAGTCGAGCAATCATCAGCGAACCCTTGGCCTTGGGTGTCAAAGCTGTCGATGGTCTTATTACTGTAGGAAAAGGCCAAAGAATAGGCATTTTTGCAGGCTCAGGCGTTGGTAAATCGACTCTCATGGGTATGTTTGCCAGAAATACTAATGCGCAAGTTAATGTTATTGCTCTTATCGGTGAGCGAGGCAGAGAGGTAAGAGAGTTTGTTGAAAATGATTTGGGACCAGAGGGTATGGCTAGAAGTGTGGTGGTTGTTGCAACTTCAGATAAGCCCGCCATGGTTAGAAAAAAGGCGGCTCTTACAGCTACGGCCATAGCTGAATATTTCAGAGATCAGGGCAAGGATGTTCTTTTGATGATGGATTCTCTTACGCGTTTTTCCATGGCTCAAAGAGAGATAGGTCTGGCATCAGGAGAACCTCCTGTTACAAGAGGATATCCTCCTTCAGTATACTCGGAGATGCCGCGATTGCTTGAAAGAGCTGGTAATTCTGATGTAGGTTCCATAACAGGTCTATATACAGTCTTAGTAGAAGGTGAAGATTTTAATGAACCTATTACTGATACTGCAAGAAGTATTTTGGATGGCCATATTATGCTGACTAGAAAATTGGCTCAGCGTAATCATTATCCGGCAATAGATGTTTTGATGTCCATATCAAGGGTTATGACAACTGTTGCTGGTATCGAACACAAAAAAGTAGCAGGTCAGTTAAAAAATGTTTTGGCAACTTATCAGGAGGCTGAAGATCTTATCAATATTGGAGCATACAAAAATGGTTCCAACAAAAATATTGATTTTGCCATAAAAAAGATAGATGCAGTGAATCAATTCCTTCAGCAGGAAACTGATGAAAAGTATGAGTATGACGAAATAATAAACATGCTGTCTCAGATTTTTGAGGGACAGTAAAGGGGTGTAGATTATGGCCAGATTCAATTACAGGATGCAAAATATTCTGGACATAAAGCTTAAACTTGAAGAACAGGAAAAAGCAAATTTTGGCTTGGCATCAGCAAGAGTAAATGAAGAACAGGTTAAGCTGCAACAGCTTATGATTAGACGTGCCAGCTACGAAAAACAGCTAAAGGAATTGTCTCAAGGAGATATTTGTATTAGAGATATCAGAATATGCAAGAGCTCTATTGATGCCATGAAAGTTGCAATAAGAGCACAGATGATTGAGGTTTCCAAGGCACAAAAACAGCTTGAGATTGTAAGGAAACGTCTTAATGACGTAATGATGGAAAGAAAGATGCATGAAAAACTCAGACAAAAGGCCTTTGAGCAGTTTGTTGCTGAGGTTAATCGTGAAGAAAGCATTATTAATGATGAGCTGGTTAGCTATACCTATGCGATGAGCGAAGAGCAGGAGTAATTCTATGGCAGATGAAGAAGTATTAGATAAAAAAGCAAAAAAGAAGGCTGAAAAAGAGGCTAAAAAGAAAGCCAGCAAAAAGGGTGAAGACCAGGATAATCTTGAGGAAGAGGAAGACCTTGGTATTGTAGGCAAAATATTAATGTTTTTTGTTGCCCTTATAATAATTGTTATTTGGCTTGCTATTTTTGCAATACTTGTAAAGA
>JABUSV010000053.1 GCA_021442555.1 Pseudobutyrivibrio sp.
ATATCAAGAATCCTGAACAATATCCTGCGATACAGACGAAGCAGCTGCTAACATCTGTGAATCAGCTGTAGACATTGTTGCTGCCAAAATACCTGCCAATATAAGACCTGCAACTATTGCTGCCAATATGCCCTGCTTTGAAATAAGAGATGCAATCTGAACAATAATAGTCTCGCTCTCACCTGAAGTCTGTGGCTGTGCAACAAGACCGTTTTGTACCATTCCATAACCAATTATACCGATTAGAATAGCTACTGACATAGCAATGACAACCCACACAGAAGCTATACGTCTTGAAAGAACAAGCTTCTTTTCATCTTCAATAGCCATAAATCTAAGAAGAATATGTGGCATACCAAAATATCCAAAGCCCCATGATAAGGTTGAAACAATAGTCAATAAACCATATTTTCCTGTTTCTCCTGAGGCTGTATTATAGGTAGCACCAAGGGATATATATCCTGGAAGAGCTGATGCATTCTCACAAACAGCTGACCAGCCACCTGCTGCATTGATCCCGTAGAATACAACCACAATAAGTGCCAGTGTCATTACCATACTTTGAATAAGGTCTGTAGTAGATACTGCTCTAAACCCACCAGTGATAGTATAGAGAACGATAATGAGAGCGGATGCTATCATTGCGACCATGTAATCCACACCAAACAGTGAATTAAACAGCTTTCCACAGGCAGCAAAGCCAGATGCTGTATAAGGAATAAAGAATACTACAATAACAACTGCAGAGATAAAGCTTAAGATATTTTTTTCATCGTGATATCTCTTGGAAAAAAACTGAGGAATAGTAAATGCTCCAATCTGTGCCGTATAACGTCTGATTCTTTTTGATACAAAAAACCAGTTAAGCCAAGTACCCACAGCAAGTCCAATAGCTGTCCAACCTGGGTCTGCTACACCACATAACAGTGCAAGGCCTGGAAGTCCCATCAAAAGCCAACTAGACATATCGGAAGCTTCTGCCGACATCGCTGTTACAAGTGGTCCTAACTTGCGTCCTCCCAAATAAAAATCTTCATTGTTAGAATTTTTTTTTGAAAACAAAAATCCAATTGCTACCATTGCCATCAGATACACAATGATAGTAACCATGAGCATAAAGAATATTGTGTTCATAATTTCTCCCTTTGTTTGTATAAATATTCATGAAAAAATATACAATAAAAAATGGACTAAAGTCAATGCTTTAGTCCACTAAAGTTTTTTTATTTATCAATAATTACAGCTTTTTGATTCTGTCCAATGCTCTTACACTGTTCTCATAGGTTCCAAATGCTGTAAGTCTGAAGTAATGCTCTCCACTTGGTCCGAAACCAGAGCCAGGAGTTCCAACAACCTGTGCATTGTTAAGAAGATAATCAAAGAACTCCCACGATGTCATGTTATTTGGAGTCTTAAGCCAGATATATGGAGCATTAACACCACCATATACCTCAAAACCAGCTTCCTGAAGTCCTGTGTAGATAGTCTTGGCATTGTTCATGTAATAGCCAACCTGCTCTTTAAGCTGAGCACGACCTGCATCAGAATAGACCGCCTCACCTGCTCTTTGGATAATATAAGGAGCGCCGTTAAACTTTGTGCCATGGCGACGAGCCCACATGCTGTGAAGTGATACACCGTCAAATATAAGATCCTTAGGCACGATGGTAAATCCTAATCTCACACCTGTAAAGCCAGCATTCTTAGAGAATGATCTAATCTCGATGGCACAAGTTCTTGCGCCCTCGCATTCATAGATAGAATGTGGTACATCTGCCTCTGAGATATATGCTTCATATGCAGCATCAAAAATTATTAAAGCACCGTTCTTATTTGCATAATCAACCCACTCCTGGAGCTGCAACTTGGTAAGAGTTGTACCTGTTGGGTTGTTTGGTAAGCAAAGATATATAACATCAGGAGTCTTGCTTGGGAACTCTGGAACAAAATGATTTTCTGCTGTAGTTGGCATATAGATGATATCTGACCACTTTTCAAGGTTGGCATCCCAAATGCCACAGCGACCAGCCATAACATTTGAATCAACATATACTGGATATACTGGGTCACATACAGCTATAACAGAATCTGCAGCAAACAGTTCCTGAATATCAGCAGAATCAGACTTTGCTCCGTCTGATACAAATACTTCATCTGCCGAAATATCACATCCCCTTGACTTGTAGTCAGAATCTGCGATTGCGTTTCTAAGGAAATCATATCCTAAATCTGGGGCATAGCCTCTAAATGTAGAAGCATTACCCATCTCGTCCACCGAACGATGAAGAGCTTCAATAATCGCTGGAGCGATTGGCTGTGTAACATCGCCAATGCCAAGTCTGATAATATCAGAATCAGGATGCTCTGCTGAGTATGCAGCTACTTTTTTGCCAATGGTTGAGAACAGATAGCTGCCTGGCAGCTTTTGAAAGTTGGTGTTTACTTTGAACATTTTCTTGCCTTTCTACGTGCTAATATTCCTGCACTACACTAAGCACAGTTTCATAATTCAACTCTCCCCCAAACAAATCAAGAGCTGACCCTATTGTGATGTCAAGCTTGTCATCACTCATCTCACGAATGTGAGCTATATCATCATAGTCACTAATGCCTCCCGCATAGGTAACTGGTATCTTACCCCAAGCCCCTAGGAACTTAACCAGATCTTCCTCTATGCCATCTTTTTTTCCCTCAACATCTGCTGCATGTACTAAAAATTCATCACAGTACTCAGCAAGACAATCCAAGAGCTCATAAGTGACCTGCTCATCAGTAATATTCTGCCAACGGTCAGTGACTATATAATAATCATCTCCGACTCTTCGACAGCTAAGATCTAATACAAGGTGCTCTTTACCCACTGCACCACTCATGCGCTTTAGGGCATCATAATCTATGCGTCCATTGTTGAACACATAGCTGGTCACGATAACATGACTGGCACCTGCCTGTAAAAACTCATGGGCATTATCCGGTGTAATGCTTCCTCCAATCTGGAAGCCCTGCGGAAAGGCCTTCAATGCCTTTAACGCCTGAGCTTTGGTATCCTCGTAATAATCCTGTCCTGGCTTGTTGAGCATAATAACATGCCCGCCATACAGTCCATCCTTTGCATAAAATTCCGCAAAGAAATCTGCGTCTCTTTTTGAGACAAAGTTCTCCGAGGCCGAGGCGGCCTCATCGTCAAGCGATGAACCTACAATCTGCTTGACTTTGCCATTGTGTACATCTATACATGGCCTAAAATTCATAAAAACCTCCTAAGGTCTGTTGTTACAGCGAAAAAACTAACAAATATTATAATTTCCTGCGCCATTAATTTCAATATATGTTTCAAAAAACTTTGTAGCTGCAAGTACCATAAATTCAACATCTTTCGCCCCAGCCGTCTCATAACTTGAGTGCATGGCAAGCTGAGCCAGACCAATATCCACACTGTTTAATGAGACATGAGCTGTGCTAATGTTTCCCAACGTAGACCCGCCTGCTATATCAGACCTGTTAACAAAAACCTGTGTCGGTACCTTTGCTTTCTTACAAATCTCCGTAAACAGGGCATATGAAACACCATCTGTTGTGTACTTTTGATTGGCATTAAATTTTATAACAATACCCTTGTTCATAAAAACTTTATTGGTAGGATCACACATATCCATGTGATTTGGATGAGCACTGTGAGCATTGTCAGCAGACAACATCATACCCGATGCAATTGCACTAATCAGCTTGCTTGAATTATATCCAAGTGCTTCATTAATTCTTGCCATAACATCTGATAAGAAAGTAGAGTCAGCTCCCTGCTTGGTTCCACTTCCCACCTCCTCATTATCAAATACACAGTGCATTGTTATAGCCTGCTCATTGTCCTTTGCTGCCATAAACGCTGTTAAAGATGCAAAAGCGCACTGCAAATCATCCAATCTTCCTATGGATATGAACTCATCCTCTGCGCCCCATACAGCACCCTTATCGCGATTATAAAGGAACAAATCCTGTCCAATTATATCTTCTTTTTTTATCTTAAGCTCAGATGCAACCAAATCAAGAAGCTTAAGATCTGTATTCATGGTCATAAGAGGCAGCATATCTTTTTGCGCATTATATTTGTATCCGTCATTCGCCTCTCTGTTCATATGAATTGCCAGAGATGGCAGCATAACAAGGTCTTTATCCAGGTTGACAAGCTTTTGAGCTATTGTTCCGTTTTTTTCCTTAACTATAACTCTTCCTGCTATAGACAATGGCCTGTCAAACCATGTAGCCATTAACATCCCACCATATTTTTCAGTGTTAAGCTTTACATATGCTCCCCCCTCAACCATCTCCGGATTTTCCTTTATCCTAAAGGTTGGCGAATCACTGTGAGACGACATAATCATGAAGCTTTTGTATTCTTTTTCAGGTACACGTAAAGCTATGATTGAAGAATCATTGCGCGTAACAAAATATTTACCACCTGGAATAATCTTCCACTCCATACTTTCCAATAATCTTGTGTAACCTCCTTTTTCAAGAGCCCTGACCTGATTATCGATAGCGTGAAACGCAGATGGACTGTTTTCTATATATTCAAATAACTTCTTATTAATCTTTTGCATTCTATATCTCCTCTTTTTTCAAAAGCGGCTTCGCCGAAGTCTCGTCTATAATTTGCTACGCAAATTATCTCCTCTTTTTACACAAGCGCTGCCGCGAAGTCTCGTCTATAATTTGCTACGCAAATTATCTCCTCTTAATACTATATCCAAATGTTCCTTTTGACTCGGCCAAGCCATAATATGTTCCATGACTGTATGTCAAAAGTTGTGCTTCTTCAAGCTCAAACTTGCCAGTATCACTCATGTATCTCTCATCTGCATGAACGCATAGAACATCTGCCACAAACATAGTGTGGCTGCCATATTCATGAACTTCTCTTACCCTGCACTCTATATTTACAGGGCTTTCTTCTATCATTGGCGCCTTGACATAATCAGCCGACACCTTATGAAGCCCACATTCCTTGAACTTGTCTACATCTCTTCCTGAGGTCACTCCACAAAAATCAGTGGCATGGCACAGTTCTTCTGTAGTGAGATTAATCACGAATTCACCAGTCTCTTTTATCATGTTGTAGGAATATCTCTCAGGTCTGACCGAGATGTAAGCCATAGGTGGATTGGTGCACACTGTACCCGTCCATGCCACGGTTATAATGTTGTCATTGCCCTTATTATCTGTCACAGAAACCATTACCGCTGGCAATGGATAAATCATGTTTCCCGGTTTCCAGGTTTGTTTACTCATATGTCTAAAATCCTCTGTTTCACACTATTTACACACTCATTCTACATGGAATGTGATATTATGACTATACCCAAATTAAAGAAGGGAGGAAATGCAAATGGATATATCAGGAATTGCATTAAATTCATATCAGAATTCGAGTAAAAGAATGAGTGCTGTTGCTACCTCCGTATTAGCTAAGACTATGGACCAGCAGGAGATGCAGGGTGCAATGACAGCTAAAATGATTGCATCAGCTCCATCACCTTCACTTGAAAGTCTCGCTAATCCATCTGTTGGCAAGAACATAGACATGACTGTATAGATTATCAATAAATCAGAGCTACCGAAGCATCGGTAGCTCATTTTTATTTCTTTGCCTTGTGGGTTTCTTTGGCAGGATATCCACCCTTAAGCTTTTGCATGGCTCTTTGATTTGCATCCTTGGAGGTTTTCCAATCTGCATCTTTATTCCGATAGTCGTATTTTTGTATCAGCCAATCCACATCATCTCTTACCCTTGTAAGATTTTCCTTCATAAGAGGAATGATTACCTGATAAAAATCCGCCAAGAGTTTTTCATTAAGCTCTCTGTCAGCAGCCTCACACAATATCCCAAAGTGTGTTACACAAAAGCCCTGAGTATCAGCCACTTTTTTTCTAAATTCATCATCCTTTTTATACATATCAAAAAAAACCTTGATGTAATCTGCAAAGCTTTGCTCTACTCTATCACATATAAAACAGGATTTATTTCTTTCATTCACCCACTCCACAATAGGATTTGATGGCACATTATCTTTTTTTGCAAACAAACCGCTTCTTGTTTTCTGCGGAGTAAACCCCTTAGTTACATTTTCAAGCTCTGATATAATCTTGTTGTAATGTGTACTTAAAATCCAGGCATTTCCTAAGGAATTACCATAATCATACATTTTTTTGAAATGGGAACGACAAAATCCAGCCTTGTCTGTCATCTCTCTTGTGTCATATTCCATATACGAGGAGCTACTACCTAATACATAATCGAGAGCATGATCCTCAACTCTTCTTTCTATGTAGCAAAATGGACATTCTCCAGCATTGGTCATGGCATCATTTATTGGAATGTGTTCTATTTGTTCTTTCATTTTACTCACCCGTTAAGTTATTTTGCGTTACATATTCAAGTTGTTATATGTTATAATCATACTATATTTTTTACTTATTTGCGAAAGGAGAAAAATAATTATGGCAAAATGGGTATGTAGCGTATGCGGTCACGTTCATGAGGGTGACAATCCACCAGCAGAGTGTCCAACATGTCACGTAAGTGGCGACAAATTCAAGAAGGTCGAAGGTGATTTACAGCTTGCAGCTGAGCATGAATTTGGTATTTACGCTAAGACTGTTAAGAACAATCCAGAGATTTCTGAGGAAGATAAGAAGTATATCTTCGAGCAGCTTATGGCTAACTTCAACGGTGAGTGTTCAGAGGTTGGTATGTACCTTTGC
>JABUSV010000078.1 GCA_021442555.1 Pseudobutyrivibrio sp.
CACCAGAAAGAGCGAGAAGCACCTTGCCATCCCCTACCTTGTCACGTACTGTTTTGATGGAATCCTCAACAAAGGAATCCATTCGCCAGGTTCCCTGACACTGGCATATATTTCTAACGAAGTTAAAAAGAATCTCCTTGCCATACTCACTATGAAGTACCTCAGGATGGAATTGGATGGCATATAGAGGTCTGTCATCGTCAGTTGCAAGAGCGGCATATGGGCAGTCCTTGGTGTGAGCAATTGACTTGAAACCATCAGCAGCCTTTGAAATATAGTCATTGTGACTCATCCAAACAATACTGCTATTTGGGATTCCAGAAAAGAGCTCATTGTTTGTGTCAAAATTGGTAACAGTCTTGCCATATTCACGAACTGGTGCTGCTTCGACTTTTCCGCCAAGCACATGCTGCATTAGCTGTGCACCGTAGCAGAGCCCCAGCACCGGCACACCAATATTAAACAAATCTACTGTTGCTGATGGTGCTCCTTCTTCATATACGCTGTTAGGACCACCGGTTAAAATGATACCCCTAGGGTTCATTTCCTTTATCTTTTCAAGTGGAGTCTTATAAGAATAAATCTCACAATATACGTTACATTCTCTGACACGACGTGCAACCAACTGATTGTACTGACCGCCAAAATCAATAACGATTACTTTTTCCTGATCCATATTACCTCCGTTTTATTTGTGTCAATTTCTACCATAGTATATGAAAAAAAAGCCGTTTCTTCAATAAATAACTAAAGATTTCATGGATTGTTCCGAAATAATGTCTAAGAGGTAGGGAAGCTATGAACATATCCGCCAAAAACTCACTTTCAATTCGGCAATTTTATAATGAAAATAAAGTACTTGTACCCAAGGCAAATCGTGCTGACGCAACCATAGGTAAGTTAGCAGATGCAGACTCTCTGGCACTTCGTCGTGCTGTAAGAAAACTTGGTGACTTCAAATATGAAGATGCTTCCAGTGACAGTCTCTATGAAAAAATACGTGCTCTCGCTGACACCTATAACTATACCCTTGAATCTGGAACAAAATACGGCGCTAACAATCACTCTGTAAAAAGGGCCGTTAAAGACATGAAGGTTCTTAGTGAGAAATATGCATCTGAGCTAAAAGGCTATGGCATAAATTTTGATGAAGATGGTTACATGTCTGTAACTTCAACGTCTGTCAGCAATGTAGACCACAGTTCCTTTGAGGAGATATTTGGAAAAGAATCCGAATATATGACTACTCTCAGTGCCTATGCCAAAAAATTCAACCGTCATGTTGATATTTACATATAAATTACTTTGGATGCCATAAGTTATCTATTGGCATCCTTTTATTTTTTCTTGAAGTTTCAATTTAAAAGTTTCATAATGTGGTTACTTATTTGTAATTTATATCAAGGAGCAAAATGCATAGAGTAATCTATGGCATATAGACAATTATGTTTGGTTTAGATGACCCCAAAAAAGGATTAAAAATAATTATCGTAGGATGTGGTAAGGTAGGACGTACACTTGTAGATCGTCTTTGTGCAGAAGGCCACGAGATTACAGTAATAGATAAGAAGATTGACAAAATCACTCCCCTTACCAACATGTACGACATTATGGGCGTTGAAGGAAACGGTGCAAGCTACAGTGTTCAGATAGAGGCTGGCATCGAAGACAGCGATCTGTTTATTGCGGTTACCGACTCAGATGAGCTCAATCTCCTCTGCTGTACCATCGCCAAGCGTGTAGGTAACTGTGCCGCCATAGCAAGAGTTCGTACCCCTGATTATAGCAAGGAAGTATCTTATCTGCAGGAAAAGCTTGGCCTTGCAATGATTATCAATCCTGAGCAGGAAGCCGCCAGGGAAATAGCCAGCATTTTGGCCCTTCCATCCACATTGGAGGTTAATTCTTTTGCCCATGGTCAGGCCGAGATGGTAGAGCTGGAAATCAAAGAAGGAAATGTCCTTGATGGGCTTATGATGAAGGACCTCACTTCAAAAGTAAGTATCAGTGTGCTTATAGCTGCTGTAAAAAGAGAAGGTAAAGTCTATATTCCTTCCGGAGATTTTGTCCTAAGTGCCGGGGATATCATTTCCGTTGTTGGAGCAAGACGATATGCCAGAATCTTTCTTAAGGACATAGGAATCAAGACACGACAGGTTAAGGACTGTCTCATTGTAGGTGGTGGAAAAGCATCCTATTATCTTGCACAGACACTTATCAGTAGTGGTATCAATGTCAAAATTATTGAACAGGATAAGGCAAGATGCGAAGAGCTCAGCATTGCACTTCCCAAGGCCATAATTATAAACGGCGACGGAAGTGATGAAGCTTTACTTCAGGAAGAAGGCATACAATATACTGAGAGTTTTGTTCCTCTTACAGGTATAGACGAAGAGAACATTTTGCTCACCCTGTACGCTAACCAGGTCTCTAATGCCAAGGTCATTACAAAAATCAACCGCATCAACTTCAATTCAGTACTCTCACAGCTTAACCTGGGTTCTGTTGTATATCCTAAGTTCATTACCACAGAAGCAATTGTTGCCTATGTCAGAGCCAAGAGTGCTTCAAAGGAGAAAAATATAGAGACCTTGTATCATTTACATGACAGCACAGCTGAAGCTATTGAGTTTAACGTGGTCGAAAAGTCTGATATGACAGGCACTCCACTGTGCAAACTCAAGCTCAAGGATAATCTAAGAATTGCATTTATTAACCGTAATGGAGCGATCATCATTCCAAGTGGTAACGATACTATCGAAGTTGGTGACACAGTTATGGTGGTGACTACTCACACCGGATTTACACGTCTGGAAAACGCACTAATGTAGGAGGCCCCATGAACAAATCCATTATTCGTTTTATTTTGGGATACATAGTCTTTTTCACCGGACTATTCCTTCTCCTTCCTATAATGGTAGATGCTATCTATCAGGAGGATGTAAACAAATATTATGCTGCAATATCTGTACCTTGCCTTATACTGGGGTATATTAACGCCTGCTTCAAGCCTAAAAGCAATGTATTCTATCTAAAAGAAGGTTGCTTTGTAACAGGTGCATCTTGGGTTCTTATGTCAGCTATCAGTGCTCTTCCACTGTATCTATCAAAAGAAATCCCATCCTATATAGATGCTTTATTTGAGACAATATCAGGTTACACCACAACAGGCGCTTCCATTCTCTCCGACGTGGAGGCATTGAGTCATGCATCTTTATTTTGGAGAAGTTTCACACAGATGATTGGCGGTATGGGTGTGTTAGTTTTTTTGCTTGCCATCATTCCGCTGGCAGGTGGCTCTCACATCAATCTTATGAAAGCTGAATCTCCCGGTCCATCAGTAGGAAAATTAGCCCCAAAACTTAAAACTACAGCAAGAGTTTTATATCTCATCTATTTAGGAATGTTTTTTTTAGAGTTAATTTTACTTCTATTTGCCGGCATGGACATGTTTGAAGCTATTAATACTGCCATGGCAACAGCAGGTACTGGTGGATTTGGTATATACAACAGCAGCTTAGCCGGATTTAACCTCACATGCCAATGGATAGTAACCGTTTTCATGTGGATATTCAGCGTTAATTTTAATTTTTACTATTTATTATTGATAAAAGAAGTAAACGCTGCCTTAAAGATGGAAGAGGTTCGGGTGTATTTTGTACTAACAACAATAGCTACACTAATCATAACCCTAAACATTTTGTCTGTGTCAGACGGGTTATTTGATGCTCTTACAAAAGCAGCCTTTCAGGTTACTTCTGTTCAGTCATCAACAGGTTTTTCAACAGCAGATTTCGCACTGTGGCCACAAACCAGCCGTTGCGTTCTCGTATTACTGATGTTTGTGGGTGCTTGTGCCGGCAGTACTGGTGGAGGCATCAAAGTATCCCGCTTTATTCTGATGGTTAAATCTGTTTTAAAAGAGCTTGAATCCTACATCCATCCAAGAAGCGTTAGAAAGATTAACATGGATGAAAAACCAGTAGAACATTCAATAATTAGATCTAATAACGTATTCTTTAGTACATTTATATTGGTTTTCTTTATAAGTGTTTTTTTATTATCATTTGAAAATTTGGATTTTAGCACCATCTTTACAGCTACAGTTGCAGCCCTGTCCAACATCGGACCAGGCATGTCGCTGGTTGGACCTACACAAAACTTTGGTTTCTTTTCCAATCTGTCCAAGATAGTACTTATGATAGATATGCTGGCAGGCCGCTTAGAGCTATTCCCTATTTTGATGCTGTTTCATCCCACCATATGGCAGGACATGGCAACCAAGAGAAAAAGCAAGCTTAAAAACCTGCAAAACGCCGGCAAGATTCGTATTAAATAAAAACCAAAAGAGCAGATATCTGTTTTTTTCAGAATGTCTGCTCTTTTTTCTTCTCGTTCTTTTTCGATTTTCTGGTTTAGGCAAGATATTTTCCATACTTTTGTGTACAATTGAATTAATGAAAACTACTATTATTAAAATGTCAAATGCATATAACAATCAGGACTTCTACCATAAAGCTTCATTCTTAGAAGTTGTCGACTGCACTGATGTCTTCTCTACCAAATGCTACTGTGATGATGAGTCGGTAACATCACTTCGTCTGCGGCTTTCCACCATGGGCTATGATGGTATACATTTTATTGATTCCGGTAACTATCACTATCTTAGTCTTCTGTTTCTGGAAAAAATAGAAACGGATTTTAACCTGATACTATTTGATCATCATTCTGATGATCAGCCCCCTGGATTTGGAGACATCCTATCCTGCGGTGGGTGGGTATTAGATGCAAAAACTCACCTGTCTCACCTGAAAAACGTATACAGCTACGGAGTCGGGGAATATGTTTCACCTTCAGATATTCCCACAGACATACCCGTGTATATCTCCATAGATAAAGATATTTTATCCTATGATTACGCTATCACCGATTGGGACCAGGGAAATATGACATTAGGTGAGCTTACGTCCACTTTGCAGGATATTTTTCTCAACAGAGATATTCTGGGCGTGGATGTATGTGGTGATACCAGCGACGTATCCTTAGACCAAGAATCTATAAACAACAGCACAAACGCATTTCTTTTTGACTTTTTTACCTCACTTTTTTAAAATAGTAGTAAGAAATATCTCAGCATTGCTGTAATTGATATATATTGGAAAGGGGGTTTTATTATGATTCCTGTAATTACAATAAGCCGACAGTTTGGAAGTGGTGGTCATAGCATAGGAGAGCAGGTCGCTCGCGAGCTGGGCATCCCATTTTATGATGGAGAAATCGTTAATCGTGTAGCAATCGAATCAGGTTATGCTAAGGAATTGATTGAGACACAGGGTGAGTACACCAATCCTTCCGCAGTATGGTTTGATATGTCTTCAGCAGGTTCTTTGTATTTCCAAAGTCCTCAGGATGAGATTTTCATCGCTCAAAAAAAGGTTATATTGGAATGTGCACAAAAGGGTCCATGTGTAATCGTTGGACGATGTGCTGATTACATTCTCAGAAAAGAAGGCATCCGTTGCATGAATGTCATGATTCACGCAGACATGGAACATCGAAAGAAAAGAGTTCTCGAGCGCTATGAGAACATTTCTGACGTCAGCATCGAAAAAAGACTTGCAAAGAAAGATAAACAGCGTAAAACTTACTACAAATATTACACCGATAAGAACTGGGGTGATTTCACAGAATACGACATCATGTTAGACAGTGGCACCTTAGGTGAACGCACCTGCGTAAGCACTATATGTGCATTAGCAGAAGTATTCTAATAATAAAGGGTTGTCAGAATCAAACTGACAACCTTCTTTATTTTCTATTCTGTTCAATGAGATTATTCATCTTGTATTATAAACACTCCCTGTCTAACTTTACCTAAAACGTAAATTGTTGAGACCCATAACAACCATGTTATAGCTACATCCAATATCACTCCTGTAAATCCTGCTGCTGTACCCTTCATGAATCCATCAGCATTTACTCATTATCACTGTCCCAAGCTAGCTCAAACTTAAATCCTTTTAAATTGTTATATTCAACTATTTTTTTAAATTGATCTGAAACAAATATGCTTCTTCTTCTCTCATCTACTATCTTGAAAATGCTAACATCCTTAACTATATCTTCTTTAAAACAGTATTTTATAAAAAGCATAATTCTCTTACCATCTCTATATGTTTTATATTCAGATTTTTGATAATCAATAGCATCCAATACATTTATCACATTTATCGCATAATAATTATTCTCTGAACATTCAAGTGGCAATTCCTCTATGTTTTCTCTTATTAATTCGCGTAAATAACATAGTGCACGTTCACTAAACACTGGTATTGTGAAGCCAGGAGCATCACCTAATGGTAAGTTTTTTTCAGGCTCCATTCTCACAACTTTTCTAGTTTGCCATTTACCCAATAGTCTTCTTCCATCCAACTCATTAATATCCTCTATTGAAAATGGAGGTATTGAAATTAGGTTGTCATAATTATCTAACTCAAAATTCAGTTTCCAAACTTTCATTTTTCTTAATCTCCACCTATTTAGTAAAAGTACCATTTATTAATTCACTAGAAATATATTCAAGTATATCCAAAGCATCTTCTTTGCTTGTTGCTTCAAATAGTAATTTGTTTACCATATCATAATATGAATTTGTGTGTAAACTAGGATGGTACGCTCTACTACTAATACCTTTTACAATTGGTAAGAATAC
>JABUSV010000026.1 GCA_021442555.1 Pseudobutyrivibrio sp.
AGTCCGAAGAACAGCATGAAGAAGGGCGCGAAATAGGCAAGTGGGTCAATATCGCGGTAGTTGGGCAGCGAATACATCTTCAAGATGGGCATGAAGAGTTTGTTGTACCCATTGTTGGTGAGCGAGACGGGGACCTCGTCATCAAAGAGAGGGTCGCCCTCCTCATAGAAGATACCACTCTCGTCGAGATACTGCTGCAAGGGTAAGGTGAGGTCCGCCTTCACCCATCCCACGAGCATTCGCACCGCACCTTCAGCGATGGCCTCATCGCTGACGTGGACACGCTCCAGCGAAACAGCGTTCTCCGCCTCCACCATGCCAGCCACCAAGATGTGGAGCTGACGCTCGTAGATGGCAAGGGTACGCTGCATCAGGTTGACGCGGTCTTGTTCCAGTTGTCTTTCCTTCGCCTCCCAGTCAGAGAGTCTGGAGGCAGCCTGCTTTGTCCACGGAATGGACCCGGATGACATTCTGGAGCAGGTCAATGAATATCTGCAGGATAAGTACGAAGCAACCTGCTGATGATGACCGAATAAATCGGTGAGCGGGGCTCGCCGGAAAGGAGTGACCATGAAGGCAGAACGCATTAACAAGGATCAGGTTCGCTTTACCATCGATGAGAGCGATCTTCAGGCCCGCAACCTTCAGGTGTCCGAATTGGCCTACGGTTCCAGGAAGACGCAGGCACTCTTTGATGACATGATGAAGCAGGCCATGGAAATGTTCGGCCTGGACTTCAGCAACAGATCGCTGATGATCGAAGCCATTCCCCTGTCGGATGACAAGCTTTCCGTCACTGTGACCAAGGTGGAGGGCATGGCAGAGGTAGGCGCCATGATCGGAGCTAATCTGCCGGGAGCGGAGCCCAGAAATAAAGATATGTTCCGGGGACCGGAGCCCTTCGCATCCGGAGAGCGTTCTCAGGATAATTCCGGAGAGAAGCTGCTGGAGGACCTGCACAGCAAGATCCTGGAGACCATGAAGGAGGTCACGGCCCAGGCAGGTGAAATAGCTGCTCAGGAGCCGGCGGTATACTTCTTCCATTCCATGGAAAAGCTGCTGGAGGTGGCCGCTCAGATTCCCGAGAACTTCCCTCTGAAAAACAGACTGTACCGGGATATGGGCGACGGCTGTTATTACCTGATCTGTGAATTCAAACATGTGGGAGCCAAGACACGGCACCTGATCTCCATGCTGTCTCAGTTTGCAGACGAGTGGTATGCAGGCAGTCATGTGATGCTGATGGCTCAGGAACACGGTATCAAGGTGCTGGGAGCCCGGGCACTGCAGAAGCTTGGGGCTGTCCAGAGAAGTGAATGATCTGAAAGCGCCGCAGCCCTTTGGCTGTGGCGCTATATTTATGTGACAAACCGGGCGGATGTGCCCTATTGCCTTCTTGTGGGCAGACAATTAACGGGAATAAGATAACATGGAAACTGTAATTGACTCCTTCAGCGAAGCCGCCACACTGGAGATCGGTATGAGGCTGGGCCGCGAGGCCGGTCCCGGCATGGTCTATGCTCTGGTGGGAGACCTGGGCACAGGAAAGACTATTCTGGCTAAGGGCATGGCCCTGGGTCTTGGCATTAGCCGGGATATCGTTTCTCCCACCTTTACCATTGTTCAGGAATACGAGATGGGCAGAATTCCTTTTTATCACTTTGATGTTTATCGCATAGGCGACGTGGAAGAAATGGATGAAATTGGATTTGATGACTATGTGTATGGGCAGGGTGTGTGTTTGATAGAGTGGGCAAATCTGATAGAAGAGATTTTGCCAGAAAAGTACACACAGATTTTGATTGAAAAAGACCTTACAAGAGGCTTTGATTATAGAAGGATTACAGTGACAGACGAGCACTGATTTGTTTATGAGATTATTAGCAATTGATGGATCTGGCCTGGTTGCCAGTATAGCCATTGTAGAAGATGACATTCTATTAGGTGAATATACAACAGGATATAAGAAAACCCACTCGCAAACCTTACTTCCGATGATTGATGAGGTCACACGGATGTTAGAGCTTGATATAGATACGGTGGATGCTATCGCTGTTGCTGCAGGGCCTGGTTCATTTACTGGTCTTAGAATCGCATCAGCTACCGCCAAGGGAATAGGTTTGGCTTTGGACAAGCCTATTATATCAGTGCCTACGGTGGATGCGCTTGCTTATAATATCTGGGGATGCCATGATGTGATTTGTCCAATCATGGATGCCAGAAGAGGGCAGGTTTATACAGGACTATATACATTTTCAGAAAAAAATAATTTTGAAATAATCAAAGAGCAGTGCGCTATCGGTTTTGAAGAGATTGCTCAATGCATCAATGAAGTAGGAAAACCTGTTGTATTTCTTGGGGATGGTGTTCCAGTATTTGAGAATCAAATCAAAGACCTTATAAAAGCAGATTACAGCTTTGCACCTGCAGGATTTAACAGACAAAGAGCATCTGCAGTCGCGGTATTAGGTCAAAGAATGTATGATGCAGGATTGTTTGAGAATGCAGATGACCATAGACCGGAGTATTTGAGATTGTCTCAGGCAGAGCGAGAACGCCAGGAAAAGGGCCTATGATAATTTTTCGCAAGGTGCATGAAGAGGAACTGGCTGTAATAGCTGATATTGAAAAGAGAGTTATGCCTCAGCCATGGAGTCTATCAAGCTTTAAGACAGCATTTGATTCGCAAAGTGGATCGATATATGTTGCTATAGATGATACCTGTGATACAATAGCGGGGTTTGTAGTTATATATATAGCAGCTGACGAAGGAGAGATTCCAGATGTCGTGGTGGATTTTGGCTATAGACGACAAGGTATTGCCCAGAGGTTACTTCTATATGTATTTGAACAAAATCAAGAATTAACATCAGTTTTTCTTGAGGTCAGAGAAAGTAACAAGGCTGCTAAAAAGCTGTATTCCAAGCTCGGATTTTCCCAAATTGGAATACGTAAAAATTTTTACATTAATCCGGTAGAAAACGCTATATGCATGTCGTTGCATAAATAAAAGATTATTCTACCGATATAGATAAGAGGATATTTAATGTTAGATGTATGTCTGCTAGGTACAGCTGGAATGATGCCCTTGCCAAACAGATGGCTCACCTCGTGTATTTTCAGGTTTAACGGGGAGTGCCTTCTTATAGATTGTGGAGAGGGGACTCAGGTGGCACTTAAAGAAGCGGGATTTTCATCCAATCCAGTCTCTGTTATTTGCCTTACTCATTATCATGCAGACCATGTTAGCGGTTTGCCTGGATTTCTTTTATCCATGGGTAACAGCGACAGGACTGAACCGATTACCATAATAGGTCCCAAGGGTGTAGAGAGAGTGGTCAGTTCTCTTAGAGTCATTGCTCCCGAGTTGCCATTTGAAATTAATTTTATCGAGCTAACTGAAGCGGATGAATATATTGAGCTTTTGGGATTTCATATTCATGCATTTAAGGTTAACCACAATGTAATGTGTTATGGTTACTCCATAGAGATTCCGAGAAAAGGCAGATTTAATGTGGAATCAGCAAAGGCCTTGGGAATACCTGTAAAGCTGTGGAATCCACTTCAGAAGGGAAATGAAGTCGAATATGAAGGAAAAATATATTCGCCTGATATGGTTATGGGAGAGGCGAGAAGAGGTCTTAAGGTTACGTATTGTACCGATACAAGGCCTACTTCGTCATTAGAAAGTGCTGCAAGTGGTTCCGATTTGCTTATATGTGAAGGTATGTATGCTGAGGATGATAAGCTTGAGAAGGCTAAGCAAAATAAACACATGACCTTCTATGAAGCTGCAAATATAGCCAGAAAAGCTAATGTAGGTGAATTGTGGCTTACCCATTTTTCACCATCCCTCACTGGGCACAAGCATTATATGCCCAGAGTAAAAAAGATTTTTGATAATGCACATTTGGGAGAAGATGGCAAGTTCCTTGAACTGGACTTTGCGGAGGAGTAAATGAAAAAGGTATTACGAATTACGGCGGCAGTAATACTAATGGCGGCATGTATTGTTGGCTATTATGGGTATCTGTCAAACAGAAATGCATCAGTTAAGGCTGAAGATAATGTCACGCTTTCAGAGATTGATGCCATAGTGACAAAGGATTTTTCGACAGATTATCCTTCAACTCCACGTTCGGTTATAAAATGGTATAATCGTATGATTACTGCGCTCTACGCAGAGGATTATGACGAGGATCAGTTTCAGATAGTGGCTGATCAGTTGCGAGAAGTTTTAGATGACGAGCTGCTTCAATACAACCCACGAGACCAGTATGTATCAGCTCTAAGGTCGGATGTTACTTATTACAAAAACAGAAACCGTGTAATTGTTAACAGTGATGTATCCGATACCAATGAAGTTAGATATGATACAGTCAAGGGGGACAGTGTAGCCTTTGTTTCTGCATATTATTTTATAAGAGAAGGATCAAGCTATGACAGGACCTATCAGGATTACTGTTTAAGACAAGATTCCCATGGCAGATGGAAGATACTAACTTTCAAATTATCTGATAAGGATGATACAAATGATTTCTAATGATGTTAAGATATTGGCCATAGAAAGCTCCTGCGATGAGACTGCAGCAGCTGTTGTGGTTAATGGCAGAGATGTTAAAAGCAATGTAATATCTACTCAAATACCACTTCACACTTTGTATGGCGGTGTAGTTCCAGAAATTGCTTCAAGAAAACATACAGAACGTATCAATCAGGTGGTTAAGGAGGCGTTGGCAAAAGCTGATACTTCCTTGGATGAGATTGATGCTATTGCAGTCACCTACGGTCCTGGACTTGTAGGTGCTCTTCTTGTTGGAGTAGCTGAAGCAAAAGCAATAGCCTTTGCCAAGAAAAAACCACTGGTGGGTGTGCATCATATTGAGGGGCATATAAGCGCCAATTATATTGAAAACAAGGATTTGAAGCCTCCATTTTTGTGTCTTGTTGTATCTGGTGGACATACTCATCTGGTACATGTGAAGGATTATGGCAAATATGAGATACTAGGCAGAACAAGAGATGATGCAGCAGGAGAAGCTTTTGACAAAGTGGCTCGAGCTATAGGTCTTGGGTATCCCGGCGGACCAAAGATTGAACAAAAAGCAAAAGAAGGCAATCCTGAGGCTATACATTTTACCAGGCCCAAGGTGGATGATGGTATATATGACTTTTCATTTAGTGGACTTAAATCGGCTGTATTAAACTACCTGAACAAAGCGCAGATGACAGGAGCTGAGGTTAGCGAAGCAGATGTTGCTGCTTCATTTCAAAAAGCGGTTATCGATAGTCTTGTAGATCATGCTGCTATGGCTATAGATGAATTTGGAATGGACAAGTTTGCTATTGCAGGTGGTGTTGCTTCAAATCAGACACTAAGAGCTGCGTTTGAAAAAATGTGTGAAAGCAAAGACGTTGAGTTTTATCACCCATCCCCAATTCTATGTACAGATAATGCTGCAATGATAGGTGCAGCGGGTTATTATGAATATATTGCAGGTCATAGAGATAGCTGGGATTTAAATGCAGTTCCAAATCTAAAACTAGGAGAGCGCTGATGAATAAATTTACTGCAATTGTTTTAGCTGCAGGTAGTGGAAAAAGAATGGAACAGGAAGTTCCAAAACAATATATGAACTTATGTGGTGCACCCCTTATGGTGCATTGTCTTAGAACCTTTCAGGAAAGCAGTGTCAATGAGATAGTCTTGGTTGTTACTCCTGGGGATGTCGATTATTGTAAAAAAGAAATAGTAGATAGATATGGAATTACCAAGGTGACTCATATTGTTGAGGGCGGAGCTCAAAGATATGACTCGGTATATGCCGGTTTACAGGTGATTAACGATGGATATGTTCTGATACATGACAGTGCCAGAGCTTTTGTTTCTGTAGACATAATTCACAGATGTATGTCAGGTGTGCTTATTTATGATTCATGTGTGGTTGGCATGCCGTCGAAAGATACTGTTAAGCTGACAGATAACAGACGCAAGGTTTTATCTACTCCGGACAGAAGTACCGTGTGGATTGTACAGACTCCGCAATGTTTTGAATACAATCTTATAAGAGGAGCTTACGACAAGATTATGACTATAGGTGACAGTAGTGTAACTGATGATGCTATGGTGGTTGAAAAAGTGACTGACCATGAAGTACACATGATAGAAGGATCCTATAGAAACATTAAGGTTACAACACCTGAAGATATCTATGTCGGAGAGGCTTTTTTAAAGTCAAAAGGCTAATAACAATATATAGTAATCTGAGTTTCTTCTATATATTATAGAAGATGCTCAATTTGCTTAAATTGTGTCAATTTTCAGAGTATTTTAATTTTAGAAAAAATTTCAAAAATGTAGTTGACATGGGTTATTCTATTTGTTAATATAATGCTCGTGTTCGAGAGATACACACATGGAGAGGTATCGAAGTGGTCATAACGAGGCGGTCTT
>JABUSV010000012.1 GCA_021442555.1 Pseudobutyrivibrio sp.
TACTGTCGGTATCGGAATTGCACCGATTCATGCCAGTATCCTAAGACACCAGCTCGCGGACTGTTACCGCCGGTGAGGAATCACACCTCGCCCCGAAGATTTCCTATTGATTGATAGTTTAATATATTTCTCAAACAATCTCAAGAGTCAATTATTTTTTTATTTTCATGGTAAGACTTATTCTGCCTTTTTTCTCATCTACACCAAGCACCTGAACATCCACAACATCTCCTACAGATACAGCTTCAAGAGGATGCTTAATATACTTGTCTGATAACTGAGAAATATGCACCAGGCCATCCTGATGTACACCAATATCTACAAAGGCACCAAAGTCAATTACATTTCTGACTGTACCCTTTAATATCATTCCTTCCTTAAGATCCTTCATCTCAAGTACATCACTTTTTAAAATTGGAAGTGGCATATCTTCTCTGGGATCTCGTCCTGGTTTTTCAAGTTCTTTGACAATATCCTCCAAAGTCATTTCACCTATATCAAGCTCTTCTGCAAGCTTTTTAACATTGGTTATCTGTTTTGATATGCCAGCCAACGAGCCTGACGCTATATCCTTTGTAGTGAATCCAAGCTTTTCTAACAAAAGCTTGGCTGCATCATAGCTTTCCGGGTGTACGCTGGTAGCATCAAGAGGATTCTTACCATCTGATATCCTCATAAATCCGGCACACTGCTCAAAAGCTTTAGGTCCAAGCTTTGGCACCTTTTTTAGTTCTGCCCTTGAATTAAAACGACCATTTGTCTCTCTGTAGTCAACTATGTTCTTGGCAAGAGTTTTATTAATACCTGATACGTACTCCAAAAGCGATACGGAAGCTGTATTTAGGTCAACACCTACTGCATTTACGCAGTCTTCTACAACTCCTCCCAGGGCTTCTGACAGCTTCTTTTGATTCATGTCATGCTGATATTGACCTACGCCAATAGACTTGGGATCTATTTTCACAAGTTCAGACAAAGGATCAATGAGACGTCTTGCCATGGAGGTTGCACTACGCTGTCCTACATCAAAATTTGGAAATTCTTCTGTAGCAAGCTTGCTGGCAGAATATACTGAAGCGCCAGCTTCGTTTACTATAACGTACTCAACCTTATCAGGAATCTCTTTTAACATTTCAACAATAATCTGTTCTGATTCTCTTGAGGCTGTTCCGTTTCCTAATGAAATAAGAGTTACATTATGCTTTTTAATGAGAGCCTTAATAACCTTTTTTGTCTCCTCCACCTTGTTTTGTGGAGCAGTAGGATATACAACTGTTGTATCAAGGACCTTTCCCGTTGCATCAATAACAGCTATCTTACAACCTGTTCTAAAAGCAGGATCCCAGCCTAAAACATTTCGTCCAGCGATAGGAGGTTGCATCAAAAGCTGCCCCAAGTTCTTTCCAAAAACCTTAATAGCGCCATCCTCTGCCATCTCAGTAAGGTCATTTCTTATCTCGTTTTCGATAGAAGGAGCAATGAGACGAGTATAAGCATCCTCACAGGTTGCCTTAAGGTATAAGTTTGTATTCATATTGTCCTTATGAATAACATTTTTTTCCAGATAACGTAAAATATCTTCTACTGGCGCATCAATGGAAACTTTAAGCACCTTTTCTTTTTCACCTCTGTTAAGAGCCAAAACCCTGTGACCTGGAAGCTTGTTTATATTCTCATCAAAGTCATAATACATCTCATATACAGACTCTGTTCCTTCTTCCTTTGCCTTAGATACAATCCGACCCTTCTTAAAGGTTGCCTCTCTAATCCATGTACGATAAGTAGCCTCGTCAGAAATCGATTCAGCTATAATATCACAAGCTCCAGCAATAGCATCATCGCAGCTTTTTACATCTTTTTCAGGATTAATAAATGCTTTTGCTTCTTCCTCAAGAGTTTTTGTTGTCATCTGAAGCAAAATAATATTTGCCAGAGGTTCTAACCCCTTTTCTTTGGCAATAGTTGCTCTGGTACGTCTCTTAGGCCTGTATGGACGATATAAGTCATCCACAGCCACCTGGGTTGTAGCCTCGAGAATAGCTTTTTTAAGCTCTTCTGTAAGCAATCCCTGTTCCTCTATAGAAGCAAGACAAGTTTCCTTCTTTTCCTGAAGATTTCTTAGATATGTAAGCCTTTCACTCAGGTCTCTAAGTTGCTCGTCATTAAGTCCTCCAGTAGCTTCCTTACGATATCGAGAAATAAATGGTACAGTATTTCCCTCGTCCAAAAGTCTTACTGCTGCCTCAACCTGATTAGGCTTTACAGACAGTTCCTGCGCAATCTGTTGTTCAATTGTCATGTTTTCACCTCATAAAAAATGTCGGTACCTCAATTAAGAAGTACCGACATAAATTCTATCATTATTACGTTCCTAAATCTACATTATTACCTTCGTATTGGTCAGGTTGTTGACCATAGGCAATCCTGGTTCTTGTGGTGCCTCCTGACACATAAGTCCTGCCACATTCAGGGCATACCGAAGTATGAATGGTAACCGAAGCCTGAATGACTCGCCCTCCATCCTTTGCAGCCTTGGAATATGCATTGGCTACATGCTCGCCCTCGTGAGCTCTGACTGCTGCACCTGCTGCTGCAGGAGAAACATGAGTCGCAGCTTTAAAGGATACATTTTCATTGGATGCATCCTGATATTTACGATTCTTACATGTCTCACACTCACCAGAAGCTCTTTTTTCAGCCTTAGACTCCGTCGCAGCATTTTGCTGTTCACTAGCTGCAGAAGGTGCATAAGAATCATATGAAGTTCCCGAATTATTAATTGGACCTATCATATCTTGAATGTACACCCACACATGTACTATGTCCACACCATGTGAGAAATATTCACTAAATAATCAGAAAATTCTATTTCTGTGCATTAACAAGAGCATTATAGAAGTCATCATATTCTTCAAAAGCTTCGTATTGAGGATAATCTTTCTTAATCTGCTCTGTTGTTCTAAACAAAAATCCTGCTTTTGATGCTTGAATCATTCCCAAATCATTAAATGAATCGCCAGCTGCTATAGTATCAAAACCACAAGACTGCAAAGCCTTTACAGTGGTAAGCTTACTCTTGTCACAGCGCATCTTGTATCCTGTAATCTCACCATTTTCTGCAACCACAAGTTCATTACAGAAAATCGTAGGCATGCCAAGTTTTTCCATAAGAGGACCTGCAAACTGTGAAAATGTATCTGAAATGATTACAACCTGCCCAAATGCTCTAAGCTTATCCAAGAACTCTCTTGCTCCTGGAAGTGGATCTATTTTTGCAATGGTATCCTGAATTTCTTTGAGTCCCAAGCCATGTTCTTTAAGTATCTCAATACGATACTTCATGAGCTTATCGTAATCTGGCTCATCCCTTGTTGTCTTCTTAAGCTCTGGTATTCCTGTGGCTTCTGAAAAAGCTATCCAGATTTCTGGGACAAGAACACCCTCTAAGTCTAGGCATGTGATGTACATAATATTTCTCCTAAGCTAATCTAATATAGTTTATAATGCCATTTAACATGACGCTCTTTGATTTGAAGTCTGCCTCTGTCATCATCGCGGTGACAAAACCAACTTCATTATCAATGTCAATATCAATATATTCAGCTGATGCAAAAAGCTTATCTACATCAGATTTTGAATCCTTTGTTCTGACAAAATATCTGTATTCCAGTTTGTCTGAATCTGCCAACTCAAGTTCAGCGCTCTTCCACTCCAGAGGAACATATTTTTTTGAGTTTCTTGCCAGAAAAACAAGATCCGCTACCACTGCTGATGCAGTTGGGAGTTTGCCTGCTCCTGCGCCATAATACATTGAATCTCCAAGCATATTACCACGTACATATACAGCATTAAATACATCCTGTACATGGAAAAGTGTATGGGACTCATCTAATAAATACGGAGCTACTCTGCATGCATATGTGTCATCTACTCTCTTAGATGTAGCTAACAGTTTAATCGATCTGTTAAGCTTCTTTGCGTATTTAAAATCAACAGCAGTAAGCTTACTAATACCCTCTGTTGGGATTTTTTCATAATTTACCTGTTTGCCCGCTACAAGAGACGTAAGGATAGCTATTTTACGACAGGCATCATATCCTTCAACATCTGCTGTAGGATCCTTTTCTGCATAGCCCTTCGCCTGTGCTTCCTTCAACACATCTTCATACTCGCAGCCTTCTTTTTCCATCTTGGTAAGCATGTAGTTGGTTGTACCATTTACAATACCAGCCATATCCTCTATGACATCACCTGTTAAGCATGCGCGCAGCACTCTGATGATAGGAATACCACCACCAACAGCTGCTTCAAAAATGAAGTTAACATTATGCTGCTGTGCAATAGCAATAAGCTCAGCACCCTTATCAGCCACAAGAGCCTTGTTTGATGTTGTTACTGACTTTCCAGCCTCAAGCATAGCCTTAACGAATGTAAATGCAGGCTCTACTCCACCCATTGTCTCTACAACAAGTGATACTTCATCATCATTTACAATAGTCTGATACTCCTTTACAAGACAATCCTCATGTGGATCTCCAGGAAAATCTCTAAGATCTAAAATATACTTCAGCTCTAAAGGCTCGCCAACGCGCTCTGCCAACGCTTCCTTATTTGTATCAAGTACTTCTGCTACTCCGGAACCGATTGTTCCATAACCCATAATTGCAACTTTCATATGTTTACTCCCTTGCTAATATTTTTACGTAGTGAATTCCCTGTATTGCTTCGATGGAGTTTACTAATTCTGAAAAATCTCCCGAATCTTCGAGTACATCCACTGAAAGTGTCAATGTAGCAAAGCCTCCAACTGGAATGCTTTGATGTATTGTAAGGATATTAACATGCGAATGAGCTATTTTGTCCAAACAAGCCGATAAAAGTCCTGGTTCATCCTCTAACTGAATAACCATGTTAATAGTCTTTCCTTTGGTATCCTCATGGAATGGGAAAATATCATCCTTGTATTTGTAGAATGAACTTCGACTGATTCCAACTGCTTCTGTTGCGTCCTGTACTGACTCGCATCTGCCGGTATCTAAAAGCTTTTTTGCCTCTACAACCTTAAGTAATACCTCCGGCACTGCCTTTTCTTTTAAAACAAAATAGGTAGTTTTCTCTGCCATATCCCCTCCAAGTGTCTTTTGCACAAATACATTTGTACACACTCCAAAGATGATAACATTAAAAACTACCTAATTCAAGTACTTGATTATGTTTATTTTATATAAATTTTATTCGGATTCCATTGTTCCACGATCTGGACATCCCAATGAAAGCCATTTCAGATATGCATTCATAAATGGTGTAATCTTTCCATCCATAACTGCATCAACATTGCCTGTTTCTTCACCAGTTCGCAAATCCTTAACCATGGTATATGGCTGCATTACATAAGACCTTATCTGGTTACCCCAGCCAATATCCGTCACTTCGCCTCTGATACCACTGGCCTTGGCGGCATTTTCCTCCTGTTTAAGAATAAGAAGCTTAGCCTTTAGCATCTGCATGGCCTTATCCTTGTTCTGAAACTGTGAACGCTCATTTTGACAGGTTACAACAATTCCAGTTGGAAAATGAGTGATTCGAATAGCTGAGCTGGTCTTGTTAATATGCTGTCCACCAGCGCCCGAAGACCTGTAGGTATCTACTCTGATATCCTCATCTCTTACTTCAATATCAATATCTTCCTCAATGTCAGGCATTACATCACATGACGCAAAGGACGTCTGGCGCTTACCAGCTGCATTAAATGGAGATATTCTCACTAGTCTGTGAATGCCCTTTTCAGACTTGAGATATCCGTATGCGTTATCACCATTAACCTGAAAAGTAACTGATTTTATTCCAGCTTCGTCACCTTCAAGATAATCCAGCTCTTCCATTGAAAATCCCATATCACTAATCCAATGCTGATACATTCTGTAAAGCATGCTTACCCAGTCGCAAGCTTCCACTCCACCTGCTCCAGAATGTAAGGTTACAATAGCATTATCAGAATCATATTCTCCTGATAAGAGAGTCTTCATACGTAGTGTATCCAAAGACGTATCGAGCTCCTCTATAAGCACTCCGATTGTATCCACTATTTCAGGATCTTCTTCCTCGTATCCTAACTCGATGTAATCTTCTATCTCTTTATATAAATCATCTAAATGATCAATAACAGCTACATCGCTTTCCATTGACCTGAGATTTTTCATTTTTTCTGTAGATACCGTAGCATCACTCCAAAAATCTGGGGCCTCCATCTCTTTATGGAGCTCCTCTATTCTGGCCTTTTTAGAAGACACATCCAAAGAATCTCTAACCTCTGTCATTGGATTTTTGTAACTTACAAGCTGCTGCTTGTACTGATCCAGTTCTATCATAATATTTCCTCTTTTTATACAAGCGCTGCCGCGAAGTCTCGTCTATAATTTACTTCGTAAATTATCTCCTCTTTTTA
>JABUSV010000234.1 GCA_021442555.1 Pseudobutyrivibrio sp.
TGGTAAGATGCCGGTCTCCAAAACCGTTCATGGGGGTTCGAATCCCTCTTCCCCTGCTCAGAGCTTAGGATTTTTCCTAAGCTCTTTTTATTTGTAATATATAAACTAGTAAACTAGTTTACTTAAACGTTTTCGTGTGAAATTATTATATTTTTACTAGTTCATGTGTGTATTATCTCGTTTTATATAGTAAAAAACACAAATATGAATACATATTCACCGAATTTTGTTGCTTATTAATTGATAAGAGACGAATAGTTTCCGGTATTTGAGGCATAATTGTGCATTTTATACTAACTGGTAACGATTTCAGGAAAACTAATAATTTTGACTTGGTTTCCGTAAGATGTTATAAAATGTGTTGTCGACGAGAAAATAGTTGATTTGTGTAATAGTTTTTGGCATATGATGTTGTTTTTACATGTGTTAAGGAGTGATTATTATGAAGTTTAAGATTTATTTGAAAGATGCAAATGACGCAGCAGAGTTTGTTGCTGCAGCTTCTCAGATTGGTGCTGATATAGATTTACACAGTGGAGTTGTATATATTGATGGAAAGTCATTGCTTGGAGTATTAGCAATGGGTGTTAAAAGAGAGATGAATGTATTAGTTTCATCTGATACTGAAGGTGATGTTTTCAAAAATGCGGTCAGCAAATTTGCTGTTGCCTAATTTGTAGTTTGTTACCATTTAAAGGGACCAGGTACTTATTTTTATATACAGTACCTGGTCCCTTTGCTATAATTTTTAGATATGAAAGTTGCTAGATTAGTTGAAAATGAAAACGAAAAATGTCAAATTAACATATCTGTCAGATCCTTGGTAGAGTTTATATTAAGACAAGGGGATATAGATGACACAAAGGGTAAAGTTGACCCATTTGAAGCAATGCAGGAAGGCAGTCGAATTCATAAAAAAATTCAAAAGTCTATGGGGCCATTTTACCACGCTGAAGTTCCTTTAAGTTATAGTTTTGAATATGATGATTATATTTTAGGAATAGAAGGCAGAGCTGATGGTGTTGTTATAGAAGAGGGGGACGATGATACTGTAATATATGCCAAGGTGGATGAAATCAAAGGTATGTATATTGATGTTAATATACTTACAGGTCCTATTCTAGTACATGAAGCTCAGGCAAAATGTTATGCCTTTATGGTTGCAAATAACTATAATCTCGATGAAATAGAAGTTCAAATGACTTATTGCAATCTTGAAACTGAAGAGATTACTAGGTTTAATAAAGTATATTCTTTTGAAAATATTTCTCATTGGTTTTTTACTATAGTTGAAATATTTCATAAATGGTCAGATTTACAATATTACAATCGAATAGAGCGAAATGAATCCATTGCAGGTCTAAAGTTTCCATTTGAATATCGAAAAGGTCAGAAAAAGCTAACAGAGGATGTATATAAGAGTATTCTTAGACAAAAGACATTATTTATTCAAGCTCCAACTGGTACAGGCAAGACTGTAACAACGGTTTATCCTTCTGTAATGGCACTAGGACAGAACTTGGCTGATCGTATTTTCTATCTTACGGCTAAAACTGCCACTGCATACGGAGCAAGAGATACCTTTAAAATTTTTGAAAGACAAGGTTATGCAGGAAAAACTATTCTTTTAACGGCTAAAGATAAGATGTGCATGTTGGATGAACGAAGCTGCTGCCCAGCTGATTGTCCCTATGCCAGAGGCCATTTTGATAGGATTAATGATGCTATATTTGAGGTTGTAACAAAGGAAAATATTATTACCAGAGATTTGATAAGAGATTATGCATCTGAATATGTAGTTTGTCCTTTCGAATTGGCACTAGATGTATCTACATGGTGTGATCATATTATATGTGATTACAATTATGTATTTGATCCTAATGTTTATCTGAAAAGATTTTTTGCTGAGGGGCGCAAAGGTGAAAACATATTTCTAATTGATGAAGCACATAATATGGTGGACCGGGCAAGAGAAATGTACTCAGAGTGCTTGATAAAAGAAGAAGTTCTTTCAATTAAGAGGTATGCAAAAGATGTAAGTAAAAAGCTGTATAACGCTCTTGAAAAAGTAAATAAGATTTTGCTCAATATCAAACGTGAATGTCAGGGTGATATGGTTGAAATAAATGATATTGATTTGCTTGTTCATGCTTGTGATAATCTACAGATAATATTTGATACTTTATTTAAGAAGGAAGTAAAGTTTGGAGCATATCAGGAAGAAGTATTAGATTTTTATTTCAGATTGCGTAATTTTACTTCAATAGCATACGAATATGACAGTAATCATTACAGAATATTCGGCGATTATGATGAAGATAATAATTTTTGTTTACATTTATTTTGCATAGATCCATCTGAACAACTCCAGAGAAGGCTTAATTATTCAAGATCTTCTGTTTATTTTTCAGCAACACTGCTACCAATTAATTATTATAAAGATCTGTTGTGTGAGGATCAGGATGTATATGCGATATATGCAGATTCCATATTTGATAAGAATAACAGACTTTTATTATTAGGAACTGATGTTACAAGTAAATATATAAGAAGAGACAATGAAGAATACAAAAAATATGCAATGTATATTGCAAAGATTGTAGAGGCTAAACAAGGGAATTACATGGTTTTTGCTCCTTCATATAGATTCATGGAGGATGTTCTGGAGTGTTTTATGGAATTGCCGCAAGTAAATAATGTCGATAATCCTTTTGCAGTCAACGAAACTTCTATTGAAGTAATTGTCCAGAAGTCATATATGTCTGAAAAAGAAAGAGAAGATTTTCTTATAGAGTTTGATACGAAAAGAAGTACAAGCTTAGTAGCTTTTTGCACATTGGGAGGTATTTTTTCTGAGGGAATTGATTTGGTAGGATGTAAGCTTATTGGAACAATAATTATGGGAGCAGGACTTCCCCAAATCTGTTCCGAAAGAAAGATGATGTCAGATTTTTTTGATGAACAAGGTAAGAATGGTTTTGAGTATTCCTATTTGTTTCCTGGTATGAATAAAGTGATTCAAGCGGCAGGAAGACTAATTCGTACTTCAGATGATGTGGGAGTAATTACATTACTGGATGAGCGGCTCAGGTTTTCTTCATATAAAAGAATATTTCCAAGAGAATGGGACGATGCAAAGGAATGCAATATAGATAATGTTTCGTTATATTTAACAAATTTTTGGAAAGAAATGTAAATATTTATTATTAGGTGGGGAAACACCTTATATGCTATAATTTATGTAATTATGGAGAAATAGGGTTTCCACGCCTATTTTTATATTTTTCCAATATATTTGATAATCTTTCGGAGGTGCAAAAGTGGGTCAGGTAAGAAGAGTTTACGTTGAAAAAAAACCAGAGTTTGCAGTAGCGGCAAAATCCTTAAAATCAGAGGTTTCAAGTTACCTTGGTATTAAGGGTGTAACTGGCGTTCGCGTACTTATTCGTTATGACGTTGAAAACGTTAGTGAAGAGGTATTTAATAAGGCTATTAAGACTGTATTTTCAGAACCACCAGTTGATGATGTTTATGAGGAAGAATTCACTTGTGACGGAAAAGTATTTTCTGTAGAGTTTCTTCCAGGCCAGTTTGATCAAAGAGCTGATTCTGCAGAGCAGTGCCTGAAGCTCCTTAAAGAAGATGAGAATCCTACTATTCATACAGCTACCACATATGTTATTGAGGGTGACATTAGTGAGGATGAATTTGCTGCTATTAAAAAGCATTGTATTAATCCAGTTGATTCTCGCGAGACTTCTATGTCTAAGCCAGCTACACTTACAGATATTTTCGATGAGCCAGATGATGTTGCTACATTTACAGGCTTCTCTTCAATGCCAGAGGCAGAGCTTAAAGAGTTATACAGCTCACTTAATCTTGCCATGACATTCAAGGACTTTTTGCATATCCAGAATTATTTCAATAAAGATGAACATAGAGACCCAACAGTTACTGAAATCAGGGTTCTCGATACATATTGGTCTGACCATTGTCGCCATACAACATTCTCAACAGAACTTAAGAATGTTACTTTTGGTGATGGTTACTACAGACCAGCAATGGAGGCAACATACAATCACTATCTAGATAATTTTAAGATTTTATATGAGGGCAGAGATGACAAGTTTGTGTGTCTTATGGATTTAGCTCTTCTTGGAATGAAACAGTTAAAGAAAGCAGGATTACTTGCTGATCAGGAAGAATCAGATGAGATAAATGCATGCTCTATAGTTATTCCAATTGATGTAGATGGTACAACAGAAGAGTGGCTGTTAAATTTCAAAAATGAGACTCATAATCATCCTACTGAAATTGAGCCATTCGGTGGTGCTGCAACATGTCTTGGTGGTGCTATCAGAGATCCACTCTCAGGACGTACTTATGTATATCAGGCCATGAGAGTTACAGGTGCAGCTGATCCTACAGTATCTGTAAAAGATACTATTGAAGGTAAGCTTCCACAGAAAAAGCTCGTTCGTGAAGCAGCTCATGGTTATAGTTCATATGGAAATCAGATTGGTCTTGCAACAGGTTATGTTAAGGAGATATATCATCCTGATTATGTTGCAAAGCGTATGGAGATTGGTGCTGTTCTTGGTGCTGCTCCTCGTCGTGCAGTTCAAAGACTTACTTCAGATCCAGGTGACAGAATTATTCTTTTAGGTGGAAGAACAGGTCGTGATGGTATCGGAGGTGCAACAGGTTCTTCTAAGGCTCACAATACGGAGTCGACAGCTGTTTGTGGAGCTGAGGTACAAAAAGGTAATCCTCCTACAGAACGTAAAATACAAAGATTGTTCCGCAGAGAAGAAGTTTCATATATTGTCAAGAAATGTAATGACTTTGGCGCAGGCGGCGTATCAGTTGCTATCGGCGAATTAGCAGATGGATTAAAGGTTAATCTTGATCTTGTGCCAAAGAAATATGCAGGTCTTGATGGTACAGAACTTGCTATTTCTGAATCTCAGGAGCGTATGGCTGTTGTTGTTGCACCTGAAGATGTTGACTGTTTCCTCAAGTATGCCAGAGAGGAAAATCTTGAGGCTATAGAGGTCGCTATAGTTACTAAGGAACCTAGACTTGTATTAGAGTGGAGAGGCAAGGAGGTAGTTAATCTTTCAAGAGCTTTCCTTGATACTAATGGAGCTCATCAGGAGACAGATGTATTTGTTGAGATTCCTTCAAAAAATGAGCATTTTGGTGCAAATATTGAATTAGAAGACGTTAATAAGAATATTGCAGACCAGGATTATAAGTCAGCATGGCTTAATACTCTTTCAAATCTCAATATCTGTTCTCAAAAAGGCTTGGTTGAAATGTTTGATGGATCAATCGGAGCTGGCTCAGTATTTATGCCATTTGGCGGAAAATATCAGCTTACAGAGACACAGGCCATGGTAGCAAAGATCCCGGTATTTGATGGTCATTCAAATGCGGTTTCCATGATGTCGTATGGATTTAACCCTTATCTTTCATCTTGGAGTCCATATCATGGTTCACAATATGCTGTATTAGAATCACTTGCAAGAATTGTTGCTGCTGGTGGTGATTATAAAAAGGTTAGATTCACATTCCAGGAATATTTTAGAAGAATGTCTGAAGAGCCTAGTCGTTGGAGCCAGCCTTTTGCTGCACTACTTGGTGCTTATAAAGCTCAGGTTGAACTTGGACTTCCTTCTATCGGTGGCAAGGACTCAATGTCAGGTACATTTAACGAGATAGATGTTCCTCCAACTTTGGTTTCATTTGCTGTAGACTGGGGCAAACAGGAAGAGATAATTACTCCTGAATTTAAGAGTGCTAACAATAAGATTATGTTGTTTAGATCACTTAAAGATGCATATGATCAGCCAAATTATGAAATGGTTAAGAAGCTTTACGCTACTATATTTGAGCTTATTCAAAGTGGTGCTATAGTTTCAGCATATGCTGTTGATGCTTATGGTGTTGCACCTGCAGTTGCTAAGATGGCATTTGGTAACAAATTAGGTGTTAAGATCAATTCTGATGTATCTGATAAGACAATGTTTGGATTCGGTATTGGAAACATTGTTGCCGAAGTAAAGAATGATGCTGTTAGCATGATTGAGGCAAAGCTTCAGGAAGTTCAGTTATCAGATGAAGCTTGTGTTATTGGTGAAGTAACTGAA
>JABUSV010000196.1 GCA_021442555.1 Pseudobutyrivibrio sp.
CGAAGGAGCTGGATTAGAGGCTTACCAGTTCATCGATAATAATAAAGATATATTTGGAGCCAGGAGGTTACTGCAAAGGATATATTTATCTGATAGATATGGTTAATGTGCCAACAGAGATAAACTAAGATATTAATCGGAGACTAGTGTTACAAATTTACTTGACCAGTACAGGCTTTTCTATGCGGAATCTTTGTACCTGTGAGTTTACTTAGTGATACAGTTCTTACCATAGTAAAATTCCTTCCAGTATATTGGTACGTCATCGCCATCCAAAAGATTGAGTCTTATACAGGAGACAACCTCACATCGATTATGGGATATTTAAGGTAGAGCTTCTGTTTGGCGTGGTTCTATTAATATTTGCAGTGGCAGTAGCAAATAAAAAGAGAGTGGCAAGATAAGAGGTTTACAAATGTAGTGATAATAGAGTAGGATGAAAAGCATAATACTTAGACAGGGGAAGCTATGAAAACTACGATATTATTTGATTTGGATGGGACACTGTTAAATACCCTTGATGACTTGGCAGATGCAGTAAATTATGCTCTTGAAAGCTTGGGCTATCCTGCTCACTCTACAGATGTAATCCGACAGTATGTTGGAAATGGTATAGCCAAGCTAATAGAACGTGCTATACCAGAGGGACTTGATAATCCTGATTATAAGAAATGCTATGACTGTTTTGTAGAATATTATGGTGAACATAGCAGAGTGAAAACAGATCTATATCCTGGGATTAGAGATTTGCTGCCTCAGCTTGCCCAAAAAGGTGTGAAGCTGGCGGTTGTAACCAATAAGCTGCAAGAGGCAAGCGATACTTTGGCGATGGATTTTTTTAACCCATATATCACTGTGATAGTAGGAGATGCACCAGGCCGCAATAAAAAGCCACATCCGGATGGTGTAAATGAAGCGATAAGGCAACTAAATGTAACTGACAAAAGTCAGGTATTATACATAGGTGACTCAGATGTGGATGCCATGACAGCTATTAATTCTGATATAGATTATCTGCTGTGTCTGTGGGGATTTAGAAGCTATGAGCAGCTGTCTAAGTATAAGCCTTTAGCTTTTATTAATGAACCAAGTGACATCTTAAAGTATATATAACAGAATTCCTAATCCTTTGCATAGAGAATTAGGAATTCTTGCGTGATTAGAGGATTGATAATCATATGGATGAGAAAATATTTCAGGAAGCATTATCAAATTTTACTGCAGATGTGGCCTATGTAAAGGCTGTTCGCCATCTTCATGATCTTGGGCTGCCTCCTGAGGAGATTCAAAAAGAGTGTACGTATCCGGTGTCTGTTGATAAAATATTAAAAGCTATTGAGGATTACGAGAAGGAAAAGTGTTCAACAAATGGAAAAGCAAAGTATGTTCAGGATACGGATGCCTATGGGAAAAAGTCGCTTAGAAGAGTAATAGAGGATAAGTAGAAAAGGTGCAACATGGTGTTGCACCTTTTTTATATAGTATGATTTTACACGTTATTATACAATTGTGTATAATGGTCAAAAAATTAGTAAAATTATACTAATTGACGTGAGTTTTTTTCATTTTAATGTGATATATTATATATTAGAAGGAAAACATATAAAAATAATGGGTGGTTATGCTATGGAAAATGAAGTAAAGTCACTAAACAAAAAACATATAATCAGAAGGATAGTTATGGCAATATATTGTGTTACCATAATTTGTATTATGTTTTTTGTTACTTTTCACATGTACGTACCAAGTCAGAATTCGTTGGTTGCACTTAGCAGTGTATGTATGGATGCGGTATGTACTACAATTCTAATAATTGTCATTAGCAGCTTTGCCTTTGGTAACTATCGTTCCAATCGCACTACCAGGCTGTTTCTTGGAATGCTGACAGCTACAATATGGGCTTTATTTTTGGATTTTTTGAACTGGGCCTTTGATGGTTCCTTAGAGTGGGGAACCATGACATATTGGTTTACTGTTGGTTCTTTGTGTATGGGATCAATCCTTGCAAGTATTTTTTCATTGTATCTGGGAAGCTATGTAGAAGAAATGCATGACATCAGGGAGATAAGACCTAGAGCTGCTATTTGCGCTGTCTTGAATGTGATATCTTTTATATTGACGTTTATTCTTGCACTCACTGGAAATGCTTTTGTATTTGTAGACGGACATTATGTGACTGGTGATTTATATAATCTCATCACTGTTATCCCAATTCTGACACTGTTTTATCAGACAGGCTACATTATCATTAATATTAAGAGAATAGGCTTACATGATATTGTAGCAGTTACAGGATACATAGGCTTTATGATAATAGGTGTTTTGATTGAAGCCAGTTATAATATTGGTACCTCTTATGTGGCTATTGCCATAGCTGATATATTTATATTTGTAATGCTTCAAAATGAAATAATAGCTACAGAAAAGAGACTTGTGGAGGAGTGGAAGGTAAAGTCCAATACAGATGAGCTTACGGGTTTTAATAACAGACACGCCTATGAAAATGATATGGGAATACTGGAAGATAATCCAGTGGATGAGAATTTCGTCTATGTTTCCATAGATGTTAACTCACTTAAGAAAACCAACGACACGTTGGGTCATGCTGCAGGAGATGAGATGCTAATAGGTGCTGCTGAGTGCTTGAAGAAAAGCTTCAGTCTCTATGGAAGACTATATCGAATCGGTGGTGATGAATTCATCGCCTTGATTTTTGCAGATGAAAAGCAGTTGGAGTTTATCAAAAAAGACATAAGAGATAACGCCAACAGATGGTCGGGCAAGATGGTATCTGCTCTTTCGCTGTCCTGTGGATATGTTACCAAAAAGGAAGCTGCAAAAATGTCAGTCAGACAAATGGCATCTTTGGCTGATCAAAGAATGTATGAGGCAAAGAGAGCATATTATGACAGCCTGTCGCTGATATGATACATTAGCTTTTATTAAACCTGACACGGATGAATTGCATCTACAAATGATGTAATTTCTGTGAATTATACTGTTAATTATTACATTGTTAGTTTATTTTTGTTATAAATATACTAATGGGACTAATGTTATGTGTAGTTGATTGGTAATTCGAAGTGAGGGGTTTATGAAAGTAAGAAAAGCCAGAATTACAATGAAAATCACAATGTTAGTTGCATTAATGTTTATAGCAGCTGAACTTGTATTGGGTATCGTTGTATATAACAAGGAAAAAAATACGCTTTCTCAGCAGATAGGAGAAAGAGCCTGCGCCACTGTGGACTGTATAAGTGCGTGTTTGGAGGAGAGTGGACAGGCAGATCTTCTGCCTCAGATTAACGTAGGAGATGAAGGCAGTGAAGCTTTCAATATAATAAAGTCAAGTCTGACCACTTTTTATGATAATAGTGGGATGGAATATGTATATACTATAAGAAAAACGGCTGATGGCAGAATGGAGTACGTGGTAGATACTGATCCTGAGGCACCTGCAGAGCTTGGAGCAGATGTACCAGAAGAGGACGCCATGGAAACTGCATATGCAGGAACCACATCTCTTGGAGTGCCGCTTACCGATGAATGGGGAAACCATATATCTGCATACAGCCCAATCTATTCTTCAAGTGGCGAAATAGTAGCTCTTGCAACAGTTGATTTCAGCACTCAGTGGGTGGATGAACAGTTGGCATCAGTAAGGACTACTATAATCGCAATCTGTGTATTGGCATATGCAATAGAGATAATGCTGCTAATACTTCTGATGGTTTCTCTCAGGAAAGAATTTGAAAAACTTAATGATAAGGTTGTAGAGCTTGGAAATGGTAATGGCGACTTGACCAAGATGCTGGACATTAACAGTGGTGACGAGATGGAGGTTATTGCAGGCAACATGAATGCCTTTATAAACTACATCAAAGATATTGTATCGGATACCACTAACAGTGCTGGTGCACTCAAGAGTTCCTTTTCTGATATGAAAGAAGAGATATCCAATTCAGCAAAGCAGGTAGTAGATATCTCTGCTACCATGCAGCAGATGAGTGCATCCTCACAGGAGATAAGTGCATCACTTTCTGTGATTGATGAAAAGCTAGGTGCGGTAATAGATAGTGTAAGAGATATGAATACATCTGTATCCGAAAATTCCAAGGAAACAGATAGTATTATTACTGCAACAGAAAAAATATATAGTGATACTCTCAATAAACAAGAGAAGGTTAAAGCAGAGACAGAAGAGATGCATTCGTCATTGGAGGACAAAATCGAGGATAGCCGAAAAGTGGCTAGAATCAACGAACTCACAGATAACATCATCAGCATTGCAGGACAGACTAATCTTCTTGCATTGAATGCATCAATTGAAGCTGCAAGAGCCGGTGAAGCTGGCAAGGGTTTTGCCGTTGTTGCAGAAGAAATCAAAGAGCTTGCTACATCTTCTAATGAGATGGCTGAGGAAATCAAGGTTATAGGAAGTGAAGTTACAGAAATAGTTGAAAGTCTGGCGGCAGAATCAGAGTCAATGATCAACTTTATGACTGCAGCGGTGGATGACAGTTATGGAAGTTTGCTTTCTGTAAGTGAAAATTATCGCGATGACATCAAGAAGCTTAGAGACATGATGCAAAGCTTCAGCGAAACCAGCAACGCCATTCGCATAGAAATTGATAATGTGGGCAGCTCTATTAAAAATATCGATGAAACCTTAGATGAAAATACTAAGGGAATAACAGAAAATGCAGAATCTGTAAGCATAATTGCAAGCAGCATGAATGAGCTTGAAGAGAATGCGAACACCAATATGGAAATAACTGACACTATCAATGAGAACATGTCCAAGTTTCATACTTGACGGTGGAGGGGGATTATGCTGGAAGAAGTAGCAAAGATTATTGGGGATAAATCTGTAGAGATAATGGAAAGAGAGCTTGCCAGATTTAAAAGGGATTATCCTGAGTATGAAGTGGAGCATGAAATAAAAAAACACTTAACAGAGATAGTAAACGCTCAGCTTGTATTTAAGGCAAATGAATTTCATGCCAGGGGTGAAGATCCTGTAGAAGACCAGTTTAACGATTGGCTAAGTAAAGGCGTAGAAGAAGAGGCTGGTAAAGTCTGCTATCATTATCTTGAGGATGAACGTAAAAAGAATATCAAAGACGAAGACGAAAATCTTGGATTCCTGGAGAGATATCTTAAAGACCATAAGCAAAAAATGAAGGATTTGAGAAAAAGATAGCGATATGCCACTTTACAATTGAGGTGTGGAAATATATACTTAGTATGCTTGGTTAAATTTTTGTCAAAGTTCAGGAAACTTACTATGGGTTATCCATAGAAGTTATCATTGACAGGACGAATAGGAGGCCGGCAACGTAACAGTACACTGTATTCTATATGAAACGGTAGTAGGAGGAAAAGTAAATATGGAAAACACACAGACAATCAACACAACACAACCAGTAAAGAAGCTGGATGTACTCAAGATGACAGAGCTGGCATTATTGACAGCGATTGTAATCATAATGGCCTTTACACCATTGGGTTACCTTAAGGTAGGAATTATAAGTATCACATTTATAGTTGTACCAGTAGCTGTTGGAGCAGTTCTTCTTGGAGTTTCGGGTGGAGCTTTTCTTGGACTTGTATTTGGTCTTACAAGCTTTGCACAGTGCTTTGGCGCTAACGCATTTGGAGCTATGATTCTTAGCACAAAACCATTTGCTACAGCCTTTTGTTGTATCGCGCCACGTATTATGGTAGGTGTTATTCCTGCATTAATATTTGCAGGTTTGCAGAAGGTATGCAAGAATCGCCCGGTTAATATTGCTATAGCATGTTTTCTTACACCAGTTACCAACACAATTCTTTATTTGAGCTGTATGGTAATCTTCTTTGAAAAGGAATTTGGTGAGGTGTTTGGATACGCAGGAGAAGGTGGAATACATTTCTTCTTCTGGTTACTTGTGGTTGTAGCTTTAAATGCAGTACTTGAAGCAGCATCAAGTCTTATTATTGGTTCTGCCATCTGCAATGCACTTTGGGTTTCAACACGAAGATAGTTTTTATGTAATAAATTAAGACGGACCTGCGAGTCCGTCTTTTTTTGAAAGGATATATATGAGAGAAATAGATATCATGGAAATAGGTGGCTTTAAGGTTTG
>JABUSV010000178.1 GCA_021442555.1 Pseudobutyrivibrio sp.
ACAGGGTTATCTGCATCTGCAATAAGCAGCTTGTCATCAACATAGCGCAGCTTGTCAAAGGTAAGCTCTGCCGTATTTTTATCAGCAATGATGTGATTAGAAAAAAAGTGCAGTACCTTGGCTTCAGAGACAGTATTATCCCTGAGCTTGTCCAACATCTGTCTGTACTCGTAGTGAGATGTGATCAGCTTTACCTCATTATCAGGAATAATGGCAGTGATGTCCTCCACAAACTTGTCATAGAGCGTCTGACGCTTGACCACCACATCAGCAAAGCCTCTGTCGCCAATAACATCCTCGATAATCTCGCTTTTTGCAACTGTATCATCAAAAATAATCAGGTTCTTCACTTAGCTACCCTTTCTTTCTTCTCTCATAAATAAAAATCACTACATAAGTTATCATAAGTACCATGATTAGCATGGTTACAAAGGCATTAAGTCCATCATTGACAGTAACTCCTAATGCAGCTTGCAGGTAATCGTTGATAAACCCTGATTTTGCTCCCTGTCCAAACACAGAGGTAAGAAGGCTCATTCCTGCCAACTCTATTCCCCATGCTGTTACAGACATTAGAAACAGTATCAGTCCCTTGCTGCTGATAAGTCTGCTGATGATAATAAGCCCGCTCTTGACATTACCTGCAACTGCAAGAAGCATCTTTTTTGTCCTGCTGGCCGGAGCCTGGAGCAGATAAGATACCCAGTGCTCACATATCTTAGGAAGCGCAAAGTATAATATCACAAGTACCAACACAAAAAATATCAGCCCATATACCAGAAGTGTCAGTCCCTGTCCTGCTATCATGGACGTAAAAGTCACTACCCCTATCAGGGCCAAAGTATCAAAAAATCTGTCAACAAGAATAAATATGAGCCCATCCATCACACTGTTAAGCTGATGACTGTAGCAGTATATTCTAAAAATATCTCCGGTCTTATATGGAAACAATATGCTTACAGGGGTTGTCTTGCAGTACTGCTTTAAGAATACTCTAAGCCCCAGTCTGCGCTCTCCAACCAGAATAAAATACAGTCTAGCTGCTTTTAGTACATTGACCAGCAACACAATAATAATAAGCATAAGAACATAGCCCACAGAATATGCTCTCACATCTGTGAACTGCCCTCCAATTCTGAAAGCAAATATAATGGCTGCAATCAGAAGCACTGTAAAATTGATGGCGATATTGACTCTTTTTTTCATATATAAATATTGCAAAATAAACTATCTGCTTTTATCACTATACTCGTTGTTAAGCCCGTATGCAAATGCCTCCTCATAGAGGTTGTAAAGATGATATGTAGAAATGACTATATCTGGCTGATATTCATCCAAAAATTCCTCTGTAAGAGTGTCCACATAATTGCTGTTGATGCAATACACATCAGAGAATGCCAAGGAAATATATGGCATCTCTGAGAGAGACATGGAATCGCCTATTACGAGCACTCTAAGCTGCGGTGCATTAGGGTTATGAACCTCATAGTTAGGAGTCTTGCCCTTATTTACTGCCTCGTAGGTGTAAAAAGCAGAAGCATCTGTTGCCAGGGCCTCTACATCCATCATAACCTGAGGCATGGTGCCCTCTACGCCGTACTTTTCATTTTGTAACAGGGTGTCAAACTTTGGTGTTATCAGGGTAAAATCATCCTTGCCTGCAAAATACTGCCCGGTTCTGGTGCCACAGCTGCCAAGCTGCTTATTTTTGTATACTGTCATATCGTAGTTGTCTATGTCATAGAGACTGTCATCTACTGGGATACCGCAGGTCTCATCCACTGCCGCTACCATCTTAGATACTGCCCAAAGTACGCCCTCTGAGGTCCAGTGATGATCGGTCTTGTATATGTAATCATAGGTAGTCTTGCCCTCAGCATGGATTACATCCCTGAGGTCTACCGTCCTGATTCCCCTGTCATCTAACATGGCTGTAAAATTATCCAGGGTATCGTTGCCATAATCTATATAGTCTCCTGCTGGCATCTCATCTACGTATTTGTCCACACCATAAGGCAGTGTAAACCACATGTACTCTATGCCTCTCTTGGCCAGGGCATCTGATAATTTCTTTGTTTCATCAGCACAGACCGATAATGTCTCATCAGGGGTAAGAGGCTGTAAGAATACCAGGTGGTCGTTTTTTAGCTTCACCACTCCGTTGAGCTCGTGCTGGCCCAGTACTCGTCGAAAAGCTCCGTTTATATCTACATAGGCCATCTTCTTATATACATTGGAGACATAGTCGTACTCCAACTTGGAATCTGTAGTACCCTCATCCACAAACTGATTGTTAACAGCCAGGTCGTTGATGTAGTAGTTGGCCAGGCTGTAACCATTGACCAGAAAGGACAACCCTATATATATAAGAAACCCTACGGTTAATAGCTTGTATTTCATCAAATATTCCTCTAGAAATTAAAATAAATAAATGGGTTGTGCGCGCCCAGCACCAGGTAGGAGATGGATATCACAAGCAGTATCAGCTCACATACAACAGACAGCACATCTGCTACAGCTTTTCCCCTGGTTTTGGACAACAATGCCTCAAACTTTGCGATAAATGGCATTGATACTATGACGCCTAACACCACAAACCACTTGTACTCGTCTATAAGACCAAGAGTTATGTCATCACAGATTATATGGGTTCTACCAAACATCGCACGATACATCATGGCTGCTCTTTCAAAGGATTCTGCCTTAAAAAGCACCCAACCAAAATTCACAATCAGAAGCGTTACTATGCGCCATAATACCTTTACTGCGGCACCCTTGTTATCTGGCTTAAATACGTATTTTTCAAATATTAACATCACAAAATACATGAGACCCCATACCACAAATGTGATATTGGCTCCATGCCACAGCCCAGTCAGCGCCCACACGATAAACAGATTGAGGATATTGCGTGATACCTTAACTCTGTTTCCGCCCAGCGGAATATACACATAGTCTCTGAACCACTGGCTGAGAGATATATGCCATCTGCGCCAAAAATCAGTGATAGAGCCAGCTATATATGGATAGTTGAAATTCTCTGGTATGTCAAAACCAAACATTCTGCCAAGGCCTATCGCCATATCTGAATATCCTGAAAAATCAAAGAAAATCTGCAAGCTGTAAGCTATGGAACCTATCCAGGCCAGGCTAAGCGGAAGATTCGCCTGATCAACATACAAGAATGCTCCATCTGCCAGCAATGCAAGATTGTTTGCAAGGATTATTTTTTTTGCAAATCCTCTGGCAAACCTGGATACACCCTTGCCAAATTTGTCTACAGTCACCTGGCGCACCTTAATCTGCTGGGCAATGGTGCCGTATCTTACTATCGGACCTGCCACCAGCTGTGGGAAGAATGATACATAAAGACCTACGTTGCACAGGTTCTTCTCAGCCACTGCATCGCCTCTATATACATCAATCACATAGGACATGGCCTGGAAGGTAAAGAAAGATATACCTATAGGAAGTGCTATGTTAGTCTGTGGAAATCTGTTGTCAAAGATGGTGTTGAGAATAGACACTCCATAATTGAGGTACTTGAAATAAAACAGTATCCCCAGATTGATGGCAACATCTGCCACAAGAATTATTTTTTTGTAGTCAGCGAATCTCTCCACCAAGAGTCCTGCCCCATAGTTTACAGCAATGGAAAACAGCATCAAAAAAACAGCTCTTGGCTCGCCATAGGCATAAAAGAGCAAACTAAAAGCCAATAGTATGTAGTTTCTGTATCTGTCAGCTGACAGAAAGTATAAAAACAATACTATTGGTAAAAATACAAATAAAAAGATTATGCTAGAAAAAATCATGGATAAATTATCCTTTATCAGTTATTGGCTTGGATGCACCAAGCTGTGTAATTGCTCTGTAGTAAATCCCCATCCAAAAGAACACATCAAGGCACCAATAAGACCCTTCCATATGTTTTTGTGATTGCCTCTGACTCCATTGTAGATAAGAGCCCATATTGCAGACCTCATTATATCAAAAGTAATAGTTTTATTACAATTAAATCTCCTCAAAAACCAGTTCCACACGCAAAAATGGAGGCGGTATGATACCGCCCCCACTGTAATCTGTATTATTTTGTCTTGGCTTCTGCCTTCTTAGGACTCTTGATAGCCACAAGAGCAGCTACCTGCGCCACAAGATATGCAGCCATAAGGCCTGTCCACTTGTCTACTATTGCAAACTCTCCCATGATATTAGAAGTTGAAATAAATGTTAATAATCCAGCAAATCCAAGACCTAGAGAAACAGCTCTTATGATGTTTCTTGTCTTATCATCGAATGCATAATCCAATCTCTTCTCTATAAAGAATAGTGGAATCAATGCTACTGTAAGCAGTGCCAGTATAAAGCTAATAAGTGACCATGTTGCTTCGATTGCAAGAGGAACTTCGTCCTCTGCTATGGCTACCATTTCAGGTTCCTTAGCAGTCTCTTCTTCTACTGTTTCTGCTGCAAGAGGCGCCTGCTCATCTGCTATCTCTACCACTTCCTGCTGTGCTGCAGGTACTACGTTTTGTACTGCACGTGCTGGTGTAGCAGCTACTGGTGCAACAACTGCTGGTGCTTCAGGTGCTGTAACTGCTGCATATGCTACAAGCACTTCCTCTGTTCCGGTAGTTCCACCTGTTTCTCCGCCTGTCGCACCGCCGGTCTCGCCACCGGTTTCTCCTCCAGTTTCACCACCAGTCTGCTGATTTGCAATATATGTGTTCATGAGTTCTACAGCCTGCTTTGCATAGTCTGCAGCTTCATCTCTTGCTACCTTTGCTTTTTCAAGAATCTTCTTTGTCTCAGTTACCTTATCCTCAGCAACCTTAATCTTCTGTAACAACTTGCTTAGCATAATATCAGAGATATCAGTATCCTCTATCTGAGCCTTGATACCGTCCAAAGTATTTACCGCTTCATTATAATCGTTTTGTGCTGTTTCAAGCTTGCTCTCTGCAGTATTTAATGTAGTCTGTGCATCATCAATGCTTGCCTGTAATGCATCAATCTCAGCTTGCTGTGCATTAATATTTGCAACCGCCCCCTTAGCCTGCTCTGATGCATATTTGGCATCGATTGCAGCAAGAGTCTTCTCGTATTCTGCCATCTCAGCGCGGTATGAGTCTATTACCGCATTCATAACAGCCTCTTCATTGTCCGTACCGATAAGCCCCTGCAGATATGTGCGGTTTATAACCTTCTCATACCACTTATCTGCTTTGTATACGTTATCAAGCTTGCTTCGAATATCTCTAGCATCTGCAGCTCTTTTAGTTCTATTATAAACATCAAAATGACCCAGGTCATCATACTTTTCAAAACCACCATTTGCCCACTCATTTAATGCCTTGTCGTACTCTACCTGATTGATTTTATCAGAATACTTTTTTAACGTATTTTCAAAAGCAGCCTTTGTAGCTGATGCGGCAGATGTCTTAAACTCTTCATATGCCTTGTCTGCCTCTGCATTTCTTGCAGCCTGGACAGCCTGCTGTGCAGACAGGATGTTCTGCGATGTTTTCAGCTGATCGTTTGCAGTGTTAAGTTCAGAACTTGCATTATTTACCTTAGTCTGGGCTGCGGACTTATTTGCATTGGCTGTGTCGATTGCAGACTGCGCAGGGGCCTTAGCTTTTTCTGCGTCCCCCTTTTTTTTCTTAGCGTCTTCATATTTTTTTACATTTGCCTTTGCTGCTTCGATTTCATCTGATTTATACTTTTTAAGAGGATTTTTCCACTCACCGGCCTTTTTACTTGCCACCTCTTTAGCATTATTGTAGTCAACAGATTTCATTATAGCAGTCTGTTCAGCTATTATCTTATTCTGAGCATCAACTGTAGATTGGTTCTTAGCTACAACCGCATTTGCTCGGTCCTCAGCATTCTTTAGCTCAGCCACAGCTTTTTGATACGCTTCGTTCTTTGCATTCTTAATCTCAGTCTTGCTATCTACATCATCCTGTGCAGCTTTTACCAATGTATCTACTACTAATACATCCTGCGCATTCTTTTTTGCTACATCTGCGCTTCCTGTACCATCATCATTGGTTACTGTCTCAAGAGCTTTTACGGCAATTCCTTCAGCTTCATCAGCAGCTTTTTC
>JABUSV010000047.1 GCA_021442555.1 Pseudobutyrivibrio sp.
GCTTTGAACTATCTGAAAACAAGAGACTATTCATCGAAATGAAGTTAGCTGAAGTGCAGCTAATCAATTGCAACCTTGAATCATTTTCAATCTTTGCAGATTTACTACCTGTAGTTGGTGATTATACTGCAAAGACAATAGATTTCTATAATTTATATTTTAAAGATTATGCATTTTATGGAGATTTGGAATTGCTTCCAAGTAGAGCTAGATATGCTGGCTTTATGGCAGCATTTTTGAGTGAGGCTACAGATGGTAATGAAGAGGATGCATTTGGTTTATTAAAAGAGATGTTAAAATCATATAAGGATATGGAGCAAGTGACTTTGAAATTGACAGAACTTTATGGAAATTTTGTTGCCAAAACCAGGTGATAGTTTTAGGGATGGCATTTGCCATCCTTTTTTGTTAGAGAGAAATATATGTTAGAGTTGTTATATATAATATCATCTATTATTAAATTAGCCACATATTCCACATTTTATTTTAGAAAGCAGATATATCATAGAGGTAATAAGTGGCTTATAGATATTATTAATACTATTAGTGAGAACTATTCCTTGCTTAATGAATGTTATACATCTGATTTATCTGAGGCGTTAGGTCTACATGATATCATGATAGCTCAGAAAAACGATGATTACATTCTTATAGCTGATATAATTGAGTTAAGGTTAATTCCGGTGATAGAAGAGATAGCTAACTTAATTATGTCTTGTTTTGTAGAACAGGAAGTCAATTATTCCAACCGTATATCTGGACATGATTTAGACAGATTTAAAAAGGGATTGTATGAAACAGTATTTCATTCAGAACCGATAACTGATTGTATATATGAGACCGAGTGTACAAATATTGCTGGCGTTACTATTGTATTAGAAGAAAGAGGATATCGGTATTATTATTCAGGAAATAATAATCCGTATATGGATGCTTTGAATTTCCTGAATAGTGATATCTCTTATGAAGGATGTGATTATTTTATATATGGTGCAGGTATGTTGTATGAGGCTGAGGTAATACTTGATACAAGACCGGCATCAGAAGTATACGTATATGAATCTGACATGTATATTATAAAGCTTCTATTAAAATACAGGAATGTTAAGCATATTTTAGATAATGAGAGATTTCATCTGATTATAGGAGAAAGCGGACAGATTCTTGACTATCTAGATAATGACAGATTTAGATTGCTTTTTAGAATGTCATCCATACGTCATACACATGATGAGAACATCAGAAATGCTATTGAGAAGTATTGTGTTAAGCAGTCAAGTGTAGAATACGCATATAATTACATGCTTGCTAATTTTTATAGAAATATTAAGAGACGTAACGACTGGGAGCCTATAGATATAATTAGAGACAGAATAGAGGATAAAAAAGTGTTTTTGATTGCTGGAGGACCATCGTTGGATGGGACAATAGATTATATAAAAAGCAATCGTGAATCTGGGATAATAGTTGCAGTTGGAGCAACAGCAAAAAAGCTAAATAAAAATGGAATTACTGCAGATTTTATAGTCGAAACGGATCCATTTGACAGAGATATCAGGCACATAATAGATAATATTGATATAAAGAATACGGGTCTCATTTTTTTATCTACAGTATGGTATAAAATGCTAGATTTTTCGGGCAAGAAATATGCAGCTTTTCAAGAGGGATTTGATCACTCTGTAGAATACGCAAATAATAATGGTTTTAATATAGTAACAGGGGGAGGGTCGGTAGCAACTGTTGCTTTAGATATATGTCTTAGATTTAAGGCAAAGGAGATAACATGTTTTGGATTGGATTTGGCTTATACTAACAATCAAAGTCACGCTTCTGGAGTGAAAAATATGCCAACTGTTACAAATTCAAGTAATATTATAAGAGTAAAAGGGGTAAAGGGGAATATGGTTCCGACAGTCTTTAATATGCTAACGTATAAAGAGTGGATTGAAAACAGATTACGAGACGTAACAGATGTAAAAATAACCAATGTTTCTGATGGTGCATATATTGAAGGTATGCGTAACTTGGCAGTCGATAGTATTAATTTGATATAAAAGGTGAAGGTATTACTATGAAAAGAACAATTATAGCTTTGGATTATTTTGATAGATTTAAATGTATTGGAGGAGACTGCCCAAGAACCTGTTGTAACGGATGGAAGGTTATTATAGATAATGATACGTATGAAAAGTATTTGAAATGTAACAATGAGGTCACTGATATTACTAAAGAAAGCATTAGGATAGTAGATGGTGAATATACTGTTAAAATGAAGGAAAATGGAGATTGTCCATTTTTAACAGAAGATGGGTTGTGCTGTGTTCAAAAGAATATGGGAGTTTCCTATTTAAGTGAAACTTGTGATTTGTTTCCAAGGGTATTATTTGACTATAAAAATTTTGTTACTGCCAGTTTATCAATTGCATGTCCTGAGGTGACAAATAAGTTAGTTCATGAAAAGAAAAAATATAATATTGAGTACTATTTGTCAGCAGAAGATGCTACAGAAGAAGATGATGTTTGGATTGGACTATTTAAGTTGTTACTTGAGATTCTTCAATATGACAGATATTCTTTTAATACCAGATTTAGGCTGGTGATTTCTATACTTGGTGTGATAGATAATATTAAGGCTGATGAAGATAAAGTAAAGGAGTTTGTAAAACTTTTTGACGACAAACAGATTTTTATTCAACAAATGAATGTAAATGATTTGAAAGATAGTCAAATTCAAAAATACATGTTGTTCTTATGTAGGAGTTTTGCTGATAATATAAAGGTAAGTAATTGTGGAAATCTGTATATTTATAAGTATATCGCAGAATATTTATTTTCATTGGATGTAGATAACATTAACGGTGAAGTTAAGGCAAAAACACAGTCCATGAACAGATATGAGTATATTTTTGAGAAGTATATGTGTGCTTTCATTCACAGACATTTTTTCCCAATGGTTGTTTTAAACGACTTCATGACTAAGATCAGAGTGATGGTTTATTCCTATAATTTTTATAGATTAGTATGTTTTGCAATGCTTGAAAAAAAAGAATTTTCATTGGATGGATTCGCTGAAGTAATATATTCCATGGACAGAGACTTTGAACATACGTATGCCTCAGGATTGGCGGAGTTGGGACTTTTTAATCCTAATGCTTCAATAGAAGACTTGTTGGGATTGATTTAATATATGATTTGAGGTAATGATGAATATACTTATATTTGACTTTGGAGTATATACTTTACAGGATATTCTTGAATCGTTAAATAAAACTGGTATTAAACACCGACTTCTGACATTTCATTTTGATGATAAAAATGAAGATGAATTTTTCTATATTTGTTAATTCGGCATGTCTTGATGATGTGGTATACATTAAGGATAATTGTCCTAATATTCCTAACATAGAATATTTTGATATTTCTCTTGATAATAATTGTGAAAAATGGGTTAAGCTAGTATTGTCTGAAGTTGAATTGTCGATATAGATAATACATTTTATAATACTTAGATTATTGGCAAGGAGGCATTACATATGGATAAGTTGTTTTACGGAAAACAAACTGTAGAAGAGGATGATATACAAGCTGTAGTTGATGTATTAAAAGGCCCACTTATCACATGTGGTCCTAAAGTAGTAGAATTTGAAAAAAGACTATGTGAGTATACCGGGGCAAATTATGCGGTAGCTGTATCAAGTGGTACGGCAGCACTTCACTGTGCCTGCATAGCTGCAGGAATTGGTCCTGGCGATGAAGTTATTACAACACCAATAACCTTTGCAGCAAGTGCTAACTGTGCGTTGTATTGTGGAGCTACACCAGTATTTGCTGATATTGATCCTGATACATATAATATTGATACCAATAGTATCAGAAAAAATATTACACAAAAAACTAAAGCAATTATTGCAGTAGACTATACAGGTCAGGTTGTAGAAGTTAATACAATAAGACAAATATGCGATGAGCATAATCTTATCTTTATTGAGGATGCTGCACATTCTATAGGTTCAAGTTACAATGGTGTAAAAGTTGGTAATATTGCGGACTATACTACGTTTAGTTTTCATCCGGTAAAAACTATTACAGGAGGAGAAGGCGGTGCAATTCTTACAAATGATGGGAGTGCGTATAAGAGACTATTACTTGCCAGGGGACATGGTATTACTCATGATAAGGATTTAATGGAAGATTTGCCTCATGAGGGAATATGGTGCTATGAACAGATAGGGCTTGGATATAATTATAGAATGACAGATTTCCAGTCAGCTATGCTTATAAGTCAGCTTGGAAAAATCGAAAGATTCAAAGAGAGAAGAAGAGAAATATCAAAAAAATATGAATTAGCTTTTAAGGACATTCAAGGCATTATTCTGCAAAAAACAATTCCAGAATCGGATACATGCAGACATATTTTTGTTATCCAGCTTGATTTGGATAAATTGACTTGCACACGTAGGGAATTCTTTGATGAAATGAGCGCTAAAAATATTCAGTGTCAGGTACATTATATACCGGTGTATTGGTTTCCATATTATCAGAAAATGGGGTATAAAAGGGGGTTATGTCCTGTTGCAGAAAATGTTTATAGAGGAATATTAAGCATACCGTTATATCCATTATTAACGGATGAAGAAGTTGATTATGTAATTTACACTATAAAGAGTTTGGTTGAAAAATACTGTATTAAATAAATGGAGATAATGTGATGTCTAGTATTGCAATTATAACTGCTCGTGGAGGAAGCAAACGTATTCCCAAAAAGAATATCAAAGAATTTTTGGGTAAACCTATATTAGCATATTCTATAGAAAGTGCCATTGCATCAGGGATATTCGACGAGATTATGGTATCTACAGATGATGATGAAATTAAGAAGGTAGCTTTGCACTACGGTGCAAAGGTACCTTTTATGCGCAGTAAACAAACATCAGATGACTATTCAACCACATCGGATGTATTGTATGAGGTTATTAGTGAATATAGTAAACTGGATTTGCATTATGATGCAGTCTGCTGCATATATCCTACTGCTCCATTTATTACATCTGATAGATTGATTGAGGCTATGGATATGTTAAAGAAGAGTGGTGCGTATTCAGTTATTCCTGTCGTAGAGTATTCTTATCCACCTCAAAGAGGATTTGTTATTAATAATGATAAACTTACGTATAGAACACCTGAATACAAAGATTTCAGATCTCAGGATTTGGACAAAATATATCATGATGCTGGGCAGTTTTACTGTTTAGATGCTAACAGGTTTATGGAAACAAAAATGATAGTAACAGAAAATACAATTCCGCTAATATTAGATGAACTCGAAGTTCAAGATATAGATAATGAGATTGATTGGGAGTTGGCACAACTGAAATATAGGGTTATTCATGAGCATAAATAATTAGGTACAGATATGAATATAAGACAAAGAGTAATTGGAGACAATAATCCAACATATATAATAGCTGAAATGTCTGCAAATCATGCCGGGGAATTAAATAGAGCAAAAGAAATAATACATGCTGCCAAAGAAGCAGGAGCGGATTGTATTAAGATTCAAACATATACAGCGGATACAATAACCATTAATTGTAACAAACCTGATTTTTTTATTGATAATGGTACCTGGTCTGGAGAGAATCTATATAAATTATATGATAAAGCGCATACTCCCTGGGAATGGCAGGCAGAGTTAAAAGCTGAGGCTGATAAGATTGGGATAGATTTTTTTTCAACACCATTTGACAATACTTCTGTTGATTTTTTGGAAGAGATTGGTATTGAATTCTATAAAATTGCATCTTTTGAATTGGTAGATATTCCACTTATAAAATATGTTGCTTCAAAAGGTAAACCCATGATAATTTCAACAGGTATGGCTACACTTGAAGAGATAGAAAGAGCTGTAAACACAGTAAAAGCGTGCAATAATTATGAGTATGCGTTGTTAAGGTGTGCTAGTGCATATCCTGCCATAACGGATGAAATGAATCTTGCTACGATGAAGAATATGAAAGAAGTCTTTTCGGTACCAGTAGGGCTCTCAGATCATTCTATGGGATCAGTCGGAGCTGTTACAGCAGTTGCATTG
>JABUSV010000229.1 GCA_021442555.1 Pseudobutyrivibrio sp.
GATGTTATGGATGTTTCAGAAACAAGTTATGAGAATAGATATATTATAGAGACAGGACTTAACAGGCTGATTAACCCAGGTCTTAAGAAAATCATAGGCAGTTATGAGTTTAATAGTAAATCAGTTCTGTTCTCTGTTGCTCCACTTGTAAACGCAGCTGTAAGAATGGGTCATTCAGAGGAAGCATTAAGAATATTTATTGAAGATGACAACAAAGAAATTCTTTCAATTAAAAAAGTCCTTGAGGAATGTAAGAAATCTCAGGACGAAGAAAAAAGAGCTCTGCTTCCTGAAGTCAGAAGCCAATTCGACAACTCAGGAAGAAGAATTAAATGGGCCATTATTAATACTCCTTATGGAGTGTCTGGTCTTATTGGCAATACAGTACTAGATGAATATAATTGTCCTGTATTTATTTGGAATAAGTCCGAAAACAACCATTGGACAGGTTCTTGCAGGTCAATTGGCTATCCTAATTTCAGAGAGACTATGTGCTCTATAGATGAGAATCTCAGAGGCATGGGACACGAGGAAGCCTTTGGTATTGAGTTTGATGGAACAGAAGAAGAACTGTTCTCTGCGATGAAACAGTTAGACGAGTTAATCTATAGCAAGACTTATACTCAGGCTGAATCTAGCGAGAACATTGATGTTCAAATAGAACTAGACGACATCAATCGTGACCTTGTAGATAAGATTAAATGTATTAACAGAATCTCAGGCAAGGGATTTAAGCCAATCACATTCAAGATATCAGACATAACAGACTATGCTGTTGACTCTTGGTCTGAAGGCAAGCACTTAGTAATCAAGCCAAACGACAGCCTGCTTATCATCAAGTGGAATGTGCCTGAAGGTACTATAGAACGTTTCGAAGACAAGGCATTATTCTGTGAACCTATAACTGTTTATGGTGAATTAGATGGTGGATTCGTAGGCAGGAGTTATTACAACAAGTTCATTTGCAATGAGATTGAGGAGGACTAATTATGGAAGCTTATTTCACTTTTAGGATGATTTTAGAAGCTATTTCAGCTGTAATAGTACTTATATTAATAGGTTATTTTATATTTAGGAGGTAAAACGCATGGTACAAAAACATTTTATTGACATACAAAACGCAAGGTTTGAAGACACAGAACTCAAAGAGTCCAACATTGGTGCATTCCAAGTTGGTGATATAGTCCAGGTGACTACTAAAGCTGATGGATGTTTCCATGGAAGGACATTGGTTACATTGGCAGATGGAACTAAAAAAAGAATATCAGAAATAGTAGACAATAAATTAGATGTAGAAGTTTTAAGTTATAATTTTAAGACTCAAAAAATTGAAAAAAGTAAAATATTAAATTGGTTTAATCATGGAAGTCAAAAAGATTTCATATGCTTTCATGTTCAATCTGGATTTTCTGATAGAAGAAATAAAAGCTCAGTTCATTGCACTAGAGATCATTTATTTTATACTAAAGAAGGATGGAAAATGGCCTCTGAATTAGTAGTAGGTGATATATTGTATTCTCCTTCATTAAATATTGATTTTATTCAAAGACAATTAGTATATGGAACTATGCTTGGAGATTCAAGTGCATATCCAAGTGTTAATAAAAACAATCCTTATGAAAAAAATCATGGGATAGTTTTTTGTCACACTGAGCCTCAATATGATTATTTATATTTTAAGAAAAAAATTTTAGGAAGCCTGTTCATTAGGGAAGATGACAGAATCACAGGATATGGTTCTAAAAGTAAAAGAGTATATACTCATTGTTTTGATAATATAGATAAAATAATAAAAAAATGTACAGACAATAAACTGCATAAAAAAATAACTAGAGAATGGTTAAATGAAATTACCCCTATTGGTTTAGCATTTTGGTATATGGATGACGGCAGTTTGTCTCATACAGATTTACAAAAAGATAGGGCAAGATTACACACTGAAGGCTATACAGAAGAAGAAAATAAAATTATTCAAAAATGGCTGTTAGAAAAATATAATATAAATTCAACTATAAGAAAATATAAAGATAAATATTTTTGTATTGTAATGTTAACAGAAGATTCTTTAAATTTTTTCTCATTAATAGCTCCATATGTAATTGAATCTATGCAATATAAATTACCAGAAGAATTTAGATTTAAAAATCATACCTTTTGGAATAATTATATTCCAGAAGATAAAATGTGTTTGATGGAAAAAATGGTAGTTTCAATAAATGACGATTTCCCAAGCACATACAAATCGAATACAAATAATTATGATATTGAAACAGAAAATCATAATTATTTTGCAAATGGATTTTTAGTCCATAATTCGAACAGCAGTTTGTGTTATGATATTGAGACAGATAAGTTAGTCGCATTCTCACATCGCAAGCAATTAGATCCTATGAACACTCTTAACGGATTTTTCAATTTTGTTCAGTCTCTGAATCCTGATGATTTCAAGAGCGACCATAGGCTGATTCCTTTTGGCGAGTGGTCAATTGGCTGTAACAAAATCAAAAGCTATGATACCAAGTGGCGTAAAGAGTGGATTGTCTATGACCTCTACGACAGAGAGGCAGAGAGATGGCTTCCACAGTATTGTGTAATTGATTACTGTAAGAGACATGGCTTCACATACATAGAGGAGCTCTATTATGGAGAGTTTATATCTTGGGACCATGTATTCAGCCTTCTGCATAAGAGTAATGCCTATGGTGGTACTATCCAAGAAGGCATTGTAATTAAGAATCAGACAAAACTCAATGATGAGAACAACAGACAGCCATTCTATCTTAAGATTGTCAATGATGATTTCAAGGAAGTAGCCAAGACAAACAGAATTAAGAAGCTCGAAGACCCAAATAAGTTGGCTGAGAAGGCTCACTGTCAAGAGATAGTTGATGCTATTGTCACTAGACGCAGGGTTGAAAAGGGCCTTGAGAAACTCAGAGACAATGGAGATATTCCTGAGAAGCTGTCTCCACAGGACATGAGCATAGTGGCTAGACTACTTCCAAAGTATATCTATGATGACTGTGTTAAAGAGCAGGAAGAACTTGTAATCGAGGCTGGACAGTACTTTGGCAAGGCTTGTGGTACCAAGGTCATGAGTTTGGCAAAGGAGATAATCTTGTCATGACAGAAAAGCAGTTGAAATTTATTAAAGTAATGCAGAGCTATGGACTTGCTACTGAGATTTCTGACAATGCCAGTGTACAGGAAGCAAGTAAGGTAATTTCAGAGAATATAGATATGCTCAGAGAAATTCAGTATGAAGAAATGGAAACGGCTAATATCAATGAGTGGGCATTGTTAAATGGATATTATTGATAACGGGGAAATATAATGAATAATTATACAATATATCATTTACATACTATGTTAAGTAACGGGGTTACAAATATTGATTCAATTACTGATATGGATGAATATATAAATCGTGCTGCCGAACTTGGGATGAAGGCGATGGCGTTCAGTGAGCATGGCAGTATATTTTCTTGGGTTAAAAAGAAACAGCATATAGAATCAAAAGGAATGAAATATATCCACTCCCAGGAATTCTATATAACTGAATCACTAGAAGAAAAAGTAAGAGATAACTACCATTGTATATTAATTGCAAAAAATTATGATGGAGTCAAAGAGCTTAATAAACTTTCTTCGTTGGCATTTAATAAAGAAGATGGACATTTTTATTACAATCCTAGAATAACTATGTCTGAACTTGAAAATACAACTGATGACATAATAATAACAACCGCATGCCTTGCTTCTCCATTATCAAAGGGCACTGATAGCATTAAAAAAAGAATGCTAAAGTTTGTAATAGATAATAAACATAGATGTTTTCTAGAAGTCCAACACCATTGCGATGAAGAACAAATAAAATACAATCGATATCTTTTAGAGTTGTCTCGTAAGTACAACATCCCTCTCATAGCAGGCACAGATACTCATGCTTTAAACGAAGACCATATGTCTACTAGAGCCATATTACAAAAGTCAAAGAATGTAAAATTTGATAACGAAGACTCATGGGATATGGTCTTTAAAACTTATGAAGAACTGATATCTGCCTATAAGTTACAAAATTCTATACCAGAAAAAGACTATATGTCTGCTATAGAAAACACAAATGTAATGGCAGATATGGTAGAAGAATTTGAGCTGGACTATTCTCACAAATATCCTAAGTTATATAACAACTCTCTTGATGTTTTAAAATCTAAAATTAAACAGGGAGTTATAAATAAAGGCATACATAAATATCCTGATTTTAAAAGATATAAAGAAAGAATTAATTATGAACTTAAGACCTATATCCATAATGGGGCCGTTGACTTTCTATTATTAGAAGAAGACTATAAGTCGGCACTCAAAAAACAAGGAGTGCATTGTGGATATTCTAGAGGCTCTGTTTCAGGAAGTGTCATAGCCTATATATTAGGAATTACAGATGTAGACAGCGTAAAATATAATCTTAATTTTGAAAGATTTATGAACCCAGAAAGAATCAGTCTTGCCGACGTGGATAGCGATTTCTATAAGGGAGACAGATGGAAAATAAGAGAATATTTATTTCAAAGAGACGGACTTTATTGCTGTGATATCATAACATTTAATACAATCAAACTTAGAGGAGCTATAGATGATATATGTAGGGCATATGAAATTCCACTTGATGAAGTAGATTGTATAAAGAAGACAATTCAAGAAGATGAAAACGGAAATGAGTTTGTGCCAGAAGATATCAAAAACAAATATAAAGATATATTTAACCATGTAGAATTGGCTATGGGTACAGTTGTTAGTGTTGGAAATCATCCTGCAGGTCTAGTTGTTTCTCCTCACAATGTGCAAGAAGCCTTTGGGACATTTTATAGTTCAGAAGATAAATATCCTATATCTCAAATTAATATGAAAGATGTAGATGGATTGAATTATGTTAAGCTAGATATATTAGGCCTTGATGCTGTTGGTCTTATAAACCAAACCTGTGAATTTGCCGATATAGATTATATAACTCCTGATAATATAGATTTTAATGATGAATCTGTATGGAAAAGTATTTCAGAAGACACAACTCTTATATTCCAATTTGAATCAGATTTTGCAGGAGACTATCTTAAAAAATGTCTTAGTGATAACACTATATCTAAGATAAAATCAGTAAATCCTAACTTCTCTAAAATAGATATAATGAGTATGGCGAATGGAGCTGTTCGTCCTGCTGGTGCATCATATAGAGATGAATTATCCAATGGAATATATAGGGATAATGGGAATAAAGAATTAAATGATTTCTTAGCTCCTACATTAGGATACCTTGTATATCAATGCCAAATTATAGAGTTCCTTAATAAGTTCTGTGGATTCACAATGGGAGAAGCAGACGTAGTAAGAAGACATTTTGCTAAGAAGACTGGTACAGAACAGGATATACCAATAATAAAAGACGGTGGATATTTAAACGAAGGGCACTATATAAAAGGTTTTATATCTACCATGAAAGAAGTTTATAATATAGAAAAAGAAGAATCAGAAAAAATAATTATAAGCTTTTTACAGGTAATAGAAGATGCATCGTCGTACCTTTTTTCTTTAAACCATGCACAACCTTATAGTTTTATAGGATATGTTATTGGTTGGTTAAGGTACTATTACCCATTGGAAACTTTGACCGCTGCTTTAAATATATATGCTGACGACGCTGCTAAGTCTAATAATATAAAACAGTATATTTATAGCAAAGGAATAAAAATAAATACAATAAAGTTCAGATATTCAAGATCAGAATATTTCTTTGATAAACCTACTAATACAATATATCAGGGGATATCTTCAATTAAATATATGAATTCTATTATCGCTGACGAACTTTTTAGCCTAAAAGACAATCAGTATAATTCCTTCATAGACCTGCTTGTGGACATAGACAACACATCTATAAATTCAAGGCAGTTAAATATTCTAATCTGCCTCGATATGTTCTCTGAGTTTGGTGAAATCAATCAGCTCTTGACTATGACTGAAATCTTTGATAAGTATTATGGTAAGAAGCAGATTAAGAAGGCTAACATAAG
>JABUSV010000044.1 GCA_021442555.1 Pseudobutyrivibrio sp.
CTGTATGCAGTTACCATTATTATTATGGGAATATATGCCATAGCCTGGCAGCAGATAATCAAGCGTATGCCTCTTACTACAGCCTATGCCAACAAGGCTGTTACTGTAGTGTGGGGGATAGTTTGGGGATTTGTATTTTTTCAGGAAGCTATTTCATTTACTAAGATTATAGGTGCCATAATACTGATAATTGGTGTGGTGCTGTTTGAAATAGCAGAGAATCAGGAACAGGAACAATAAAATGCTTTTTAATTCGTACAGCTTTATAGCTTTTTTTCCTATCATATGCATTCTGTATTTTTTACTTCCACACAAATATAGAAAATACATGCTGTTGATAGCCAGTTATTATTTTTATATGGGATGGAATGCCAAATATGCGCTGCTTTTACTTTTGTCCACAGCAGTGACCTTTGTGGCAGGTCTTGGAGTAGATCACTTCAAGGACAATCCATCAAAAAAGAAACTCGTACTGACAGGAAGCCTGATATTTAATCTGGGGATCCTGGCTTTCTTTAAGTATTTTGGATTTATTATTCTTAATATCAACAAGGTGCTAGGCAGCTTTGGAGGGGAGATAACCAATCCATTCTCCAGGGTTCTTCTGCCAGTTGGTATTTCCTTTTATATATTTCAGGCACTAGGTTATTCCATAGACGTATACAGAGGAGACCTCGATGCAGAAAAGGATTTCTTCAAATATGCCTTGTTCGTATCTTTCTTCCCACAGCTGGTAGCAGGACCTATTGAACGAAGCAAAAACCTTCTCAATCAGTTTGATGAGGTTCATACCTTTGACTACAGACGTATGTGTGACGGTTTGCTCCAGATGCTCTATGGATATTTTCTCAAGCTTGTGGTGGCAGACAGATTGTCTGTATTTGTGGATGCAGTATATAACTCTGCTGGACTCAACGGTATTTTTTACCTGCTGGCATCAGTACTATTTGCATTCCAGATATACTGCGACTTTGCAGGCTATTCTACAATAGCGATTGGTGCTTCACGAGTTATGGGTTTTAGACTTATGGAAAACTTTAACGCGCCATATCTGTCTCAGTCTGTCTCAGAATTCTGGCGCAGATGGCACATATCGTTGTCTACGTGGTTCAGAGACTATCTTTACATACCACTTGGGGGTAACCGTAAGGGCAAACTGCGTAAATGGATTAATCTTATAATCGTATTTGGCGTCAGCGGATTGTGGCACGGTGCAGCATACACCTATGTTGCATGGGGACTTCTCAACGGTATTTTTCAAATTTTTGGTGAAATACTTGCACCAATCAAGAAAAAGGCCGATACTATATGTGTAGGGCCATTGAAGTATGTACACCAGATATTGCGTACTGTGGCCACTTTTATACTGGTAGACTTCACATGGATATTTTTCAGAGCTACATCCATGGGACATGCTTTTGGTGTAATCAGAGAGATTGTCACTAACACAACATTGAGCTTGGGAAGCGATGAATTATATCAGCTTGGTCTCACCAGACATGATTTTCGAATAGCGATAATAGCATTGCTTGTGATGCTGTTTACAGATATATGCCGCTACAGAGGTATGGTAATCAGGGAGAAGATTCTTGATATGGTCATTCCTCTCAGATGGCTGATGGTTATTATTTCGGTATTATTTATTTTGTGTTTTGGAATATGGGGCAGCGGCTACGCCGAGACTCAGTTCATATATTTCCAATTCTAAAGAGGAGCAGACGCGAAGCGTCCGTGACGAGACCGCTTGTGTTCAAGAGGAGCAGACGCGAAGCGTCCGTGACGAGACTTCGGGGAAGTCGCAAAGCGACGAGACCGCTTAACAAATATAAGGTACTTTATGAGAAAACTAAATTATAAAACGGGCTTGGCATTCTTTATCGTGCTTAGCCTTGCAATAACAGGTTTATCAAGGCTTACAATGCCTTTTATATCAGATTTTTATTATCAGGATCACTATGACGTAGTATTTTTTGGTACTTCAGAGAGCTTCACTACCTTTGATCCACATGTCATGGCTGAATACGGCATATCTTCCTATAACAGAGGTCGTATGACTCAGCCAATATACATGACTTATTACTATATGTTAGATGCCATAGATGCCTGTGATATCAACACAATCGTATTGGAGCCACATGCTCTGTATGATGATACTGCACCTGGTATGGAACTGAAACAGGAGGTAATTGATTCAACACTCAACAACATGCGATTCTCCAAATACAAGGTTCAGATGATAAGAGAGTGTTTGGAAAAGGATATACAGTTTTCCAACCTATTTTATCTGGACAAGTATCACGGCAGATGGCAGCAGATGGCGCAGTGGCCTAAGGAAAACTGGGGCTATTTATTCAGAGGTGAAGGTGAAGGTGAGAATCTTGGATTTCAGCCTTGGACTACCTATCAGGCAATGGATGAGCCATATCCTTCTGTAGAGGAGAGAAAAGAACCAAAAGACTTTGAGATGTCTGAGACTGGAGTTGAGTATCTCGACAAGATATATGACTTGTGCCAGGAAAATAACATCAGACTAATAGTGGCAAAATCTGTCTATCCATGCAATGACTCAGATATAGGAGTGGCTCAATACATGGCCAAGTGGTGCGCAGACAGAGATGTACCTTTCTACGATTACATGATGGCTTATGAGGCTCTTGGTATCATAGAAGAAGAGGATGATGCTGACGGTGGTTTCCATCTGAATATTAATGGTGCAGACAAGGTATCCCGACACTTTGCCCAGGTGTTGTATAACAACGAGTATTATAAGAAGCCAGGGGAGGCTACAGGTGAACAGTAGATTGTTTGCGTATTGTCTTGTGATGCTGCTTGGCGTATTTATCAGCGCAGTATCTCAGGTATTGTTGAAAAAGGCGGCCAACAGACAGTATGATTCAGTGATAAAAGAATACCTCAACTGGAGGGTGATATTGGCATATAGCATATTTGTGGCTGCAACACTGCTAAGTATCTATGCCTACAAAGTAGTGCCTCTTTCATTGGGCCCAGTGCTTGAGGCAACCAGCTATATCTATGTGACTTTTTTCGGAGTCAAAATATTCGGCGAAAAAATAGGCCGTCTCAAGGCTATAGCCATTGTATTGATAATCTTGGGAATAATAATTTCCTGCATATAAAAGGGAGCGTATTATGATTTGTCTTATTCCAGCCCGAGGAGGTTCCAAGGGAGTTCCAGGAAAAAATATCAAGGATTTGTGCGGTAAGCCGCTGATTGCCTACACTATCGAGGCTGCTCTTAATGCCAAGAGTGTAGACAGGGTAGTAGTCACTACTGATGATGAGGCTATCGCTGCGGTGGCAAGAGAATATGGTGCAGAGGTTCCATTTATGAGACCTGCCGAGCTTGCCAGTGATACTGCAGGCGCAGTAGATGTATATCAGCATGCTATCAATTTTTTGAGAGAAGAGACAGGAGAAGCTATCGAGAAGTTTATGGTACTTCTTCCTACTGCCCCTCTTAGAAACAGCAAGCACATAGACGAGGCTATCGAGTATTTCAACAAGACAGGTGCACGTACACTACTTTCCATGTCAGAGGCTGAGACACCGGCAGTATGGTATTGTGTATTAGATGATAATGAGAGAGTTCATAATGCAGGCTTTGGAGAAGGAGCTGCCATGAACAACCGCCAGAAGAACGAGCGATATATTGTGCCTAACGGGGCCATATATATATTGGACTATGATCTGTTGGTTAATGATCGCACCTACTATTGCGACAACACGGTGGCATATGTGATGTCCAAGGAAGATGCGGTAGATATAGATTATCCAATAGATTTTGAGTTTGCAGAGTTTTTAATGAAAAAAAAGATGGGGTAAAAATGAGAAGAATCGTTTCCGTCATATCTGTAGCATGTCTTGTGTTGGGGTGCATGTTACTGAGTGATTTAACTGCTATGACTGCTGTAGCAGAAGAAGGTGTTTCTGTAACGGAGATTGATGTTACAGAGTCTTTGCTTGAAGCTGCTGAAAGGGAAGACTTAAGCTTTCTGACAGAGGCTGAAAAACAGGAGTACCTGGAAAAAGGATATCTGACTACAGATTCCAATCCACAGGAGAACGACCCAGGATATTGGAAATACTACGAGGCTACTGAGGAGGTCATCAATCAGGGAGAAGAACCTGAGATGATGATGTTTGGCGCACCAAGCGCTCATAAGCACAGGGGTATTGATGTATCATCATGGCAACAGAATATCGATTGGGCCAAGGTTAAAGCTTCAGGCATCGATTTTGTGTTTATCAGATGTGGCTACAGAGGACATGCTACAGGTGTAATTCAAAAGGATACACATTTTGACAAAAACATGAGAGGTGCGTTGTCTCAGGGATTAGAGGTAGGTGTATATATAGCATCCTATGCCAACAACGAGGACAGAGCTGTAGCAGAGGCTGATGCAGTATTGGAATTCTGCCAACCATATCTTGACGATATAACTTTGCCATATGTGATTGACTATGAGTACAGATCTGGTATTGATCCAAGCACTCTGTGTTGGACATTAAATGAGATATCTGCAACTAAAAAAGTTAGTATATGTAAAGCTTTTGATAACCAGATAAAGAATCATACTGAGAATAATTCTAACAATCGGTCCATGGTATATATGAATCATGCCATGCTGTCAGAATCCGAACATGACGAGGCTATCCTTGACAAGTTGGTTAACAACGATATTCCTGTCTGGTATGCAAGATGGAATAGTAACGATTACAATAATGGAATATATGCCTTCCATCAATATAGTGATGCAGGTTCTGTAAATGGTATATCTGGAAAGGTTGACATGGACTATTGGTTCTGCAATTATTCAACAGATTCCAACAAGATTACTGTGACAGCACCATATCTTCCAGGTACTACTACCATGAAATACACTCCTAAGCCATACATAAATGGAGTGGAGTTACCAGCCAGCAAATATACTGTTACTGGAAATAGAATAGAGTGCACCCTGGACGGAGATTTTGCTGTTAATCCACAGACAGTTACTCTGTATTATGAGGATCTTAGCAATACCAGGTATCCAACGGGATTGTATGTATACAGGATTAAGAAAGTACACAACAGATATGTGACCACAGCCTTGAGCAAGATGGAAGACATGTTATCATATCAAGGATTCCAGGCTCGTATTACAGGTACTACAGGTCTTAGATATGTCAGTGGTATCAAGCAGGCTCAAAAGACAGGTCTCAAGGTTCCAACGGCTGATTATTACAATTATCAGCTAATGCAGATGGGAACCATCACCAAGGTTAAAAGCAATACTACTCCATTTAACTACGAGCATTGGGATAACAGCAATATCCGTGGCGGATATACCTACAAGTTTGACCTGGCTAAAAACTCCATCTCAGACAGATACATAAAGAGTGCAGATGGCCGGACAACCTTTGCCAATGTGGTTACAGGTATCAAACCTGCCAACTATAGAGTAGAGTTTGACTTTAGGAGCTATGCAGTACTCAGGAAGGACTATACAGGCAAAGAGATAGTAATATATGGCTATCCAAAGTCAAAGTCACTGTATGACTATGCTAATACTGCCATAAATATTAACCATACATATACTCCACAGAATAACAGTGCAGCATATAATTATCTGAATGATATTCTGGTTAACGCACCTGCTCAGTAGATGGTAAAAATGTTGAATGCACAATATGAGAGAGGCTTATATGATAAAGAGATTATTTGGGCTATTGGTTGTAACACTTTGTGTTATGACAGCTTGTGGGGTAAATACTGATACGACAACAGATGAAGCGATAGATGCAGTGGAGATTACAGTAGAGGATGTAGCTGCCCCTGCAACTACTCCTGAAATAGAAGTAGAAAGTGAAACGGTACTTGATCTGTCCAACTGGGAGGAAAGAGACGTCTTAAAGGAG
>JABUSV010000177.1 GCA_021442555.1 Pseudobutyrivibrio sp.
CGACTGCAATAGCCACAAGATCCTTAGTCTTGCTCGTCTGCCAGTTCCGACACTTCCGCATACAACTATTAAGTTGTTGTCGTATATTCACGCGACTTGATTATAATAACAAAGTCATTGACTGACGTCAATGACTTTTTTATTTTATCTTAGAATCTCCTCAACCGTTGAGACTGTACTAAATGAACCTTTGTTTCTTGAGATAATCTCGCGTACCTTGATTAGCTCAAAGTATGTGACATAACATATCAATGTAGTGTTCTCTCCTGCAATAGCACCCTTTGAATCAATCATGGTACAGGTCTTGTTAAGGGATTGCATAAGCTCATCTACAATGACATCCGGATTCTTGGTGATGATTGTAACCTGCTTGATTGCTTCGAATCGCTCTGTGAAGTGGTCAATAATGGCGGTTGCCACCACATACACTAATAGACTCATAAGAGCTGCATCTCTGTCTATTAGAAGAAAAACAGCTATATACACGCACATGTTGAATCCAATAAGAATAGTTGTCATACTGTAGTTGCGTCCTGTTTTATCAGCTATTACCCTAAGTATAATATTGGCTAATATCTCAGAGCCATCTATACAGCCACCGTTCTTAAGAATCAGTGATAAACCAATACCTAGTATGGCACCACCAAAACATACAGCTAAAAAGTGCTCCGTATTAAGCTCAAATGGTATATCTTCAAATACTGCTAGTCCGATTGTATATACTGCTGCTCCCCATGAAGCACGTATAACAAAAGTCTTACCCAGTACAAAAGCACTTGCTATTAAGAATGGCAAAAATATAACAAAAACACATAATGAAAGATTAAAGCCTGTCAGCTTGCTAACTATTATGGCAATACCGGCAGTACCATAATCAATAGCATCATTAGGAATAAGAACACATGCTACAGAAAAGCTTGCAAGTAAACCTCCTATTGCAATAAATAAATAAGTAAAAAATCTCTCCAAATCCAGTTCCAGCTTTTGTAGCATTCATACCCCTTTCATCTACATTACATTAAGTTAATTCTCATACTACTTTACTATACTATACTTAGCACCCTGGAATCAAATACTATTAGACCTAGTTTATTATTCAACAGCTCCTATAATAAACCCCAACTCATTCTTAACATTAAATATGGTCTCAGTTTTAAATATATTAAGCTTCGCTGTTTGGCTTGAATTGCCAACGGCAAACACGCCATCTCCCTGGGCATTTACACGAAGAGAAAAATGATCTGTGCTAATGGATGCATCCCCATCATAATTGCCAATTCCACATATTTTTTCTCCGGAGGCCACTATCTCTACTATGCCTTCCTTGCAGTCAACTGACACCATATCGCCCTTAAGTGTTCCAATACATACGCAGTTTCTCGAGCTTGAATGAATCTCTATATACGTAAAGCTTAGCTTGATATCCGCACTTCCCTGCAAAGTTCCTATTCCCACTGACGTACGATTCTTTAACTCTATCATGATGCGACAGTTTGTAATATTAATATCAACAGAGTTCTCAAGTGCACCTATCGCAACTGCATCCTCGCCATACAGTTGAATGTCGTACATACCCCTGTTTATTCTGATAATTCCACCCAGGCCCGCGCCAATTCCGACACCGCGTACGGTATTGCCACGAATTAAAATCTGTCCATCCTGTTCAAAAATCAATTCACCACATTTGGAATTGCTGTCATTACCTATACCATAGCCATTTACTGCTATTTGTTTAAATTCCAGATTGCCATCACCTAAAAAAGTAAGTTTAGAGCTCTCTGGTACCAGAATTCCTCCATGTTCTAATATATTAGAACCCGTAAGCATCAAAACAACATCACAGTTTTCTCCTATTTTAATGGCTGGTTGCTCATGCTTACCAACAATATCCGCATCCTTTAGTTCAATGGTTCCAGCAAAACCATCCATGATATCCACTTCTACTTCTGCGCTGAAGCCCTGAAGTCCAGTCATAGAAATAACCTTGTGGATGTTTTTATCTGCAGGAAAAACGATCTTTGAATAATGACCTGTGACTAGCTTGACCAGATTGATTGTAGCGTCCTGTCCCGCTCTGTATTCCTTACGCTTATCCTTACCAAGAGCATACTGTCCATACTGAATCATCTCATTCATTATGGTTACGTCGATTTGCTGTAATATTGTAGAATTTGGACGTGCCGTATAATATCCCTGAATCAAATCTGCTCCAAGCAAAGTAACAGCCTTGAGCTCTTCAGAAGTCTCTACACCTTCTGCCAGCACAGTAATATTGTTTTTATGAGAAAACTCAACTATCTCTCTAACAAAATGCTGCTTTTGAGGACTGAGTTCTATACCTGATAAAAGCATACGGTCAATCTTAACTACATTGGGCATGTACCTGAGAAGATTGAATACATTGGAATAACCTGTTCCATAATCATCTACAGCTATATCTACACCAATATTCTTGTATCTTTTCTTTAAATCATCCAACTCCTCGTCAGTAAGCTCTGATTGTTCTGTTAACTCTACAACAGCCTTGCCCTTGAGTTTTTTCAGACGTTCCTTTAGATCGTTCATCTCATCATCGCTGAGCTTGGTTCCAGGAATACTGTTTATAAACACTTTTTTCCCTGCAAAAAGCGATTTATGATTTTCAACATACGACAACACATTGAAAAATGTAGCACTTTCTATGTCATCTAATCTGTTAAGATGATTTGCACACTTTAATATATCAAGTGGTGAGATTTTTTCTTCGACATTCGCACGCATCAAAGCCTCGTAGGCATATATCTCACCTGTCCCAACTGATACGATTGGTTGAAAATGATATGAAAACAAATTGTTATCCAGGATAGACTCCACAACCTTAAGAATATTTTTATCTTCTTCTGTCAGACCTGACTCTTCATGCTGCTTTTCTATTCTAAGATTAACATTCTTCTCTCCAATGGCATCAAGAATCAGATCCTCAATATCTTCCTGATTAGTTACCTGCCCTTCAAGAATTCCTTCAACTATCTTAAGTTGCCCATCATAGGCGTTATTTTTACAGTATTCTTCCAGCTTGGTTTTTATATTATCCACAGTTGCCCTAAGATTATCCTTGGTATTTGAGGCGCTTACATTGGAAATCAAAAACTCAGCTCCGCCAAGATAGCATGCTACTCCCTGCGCATAAGTCATTAATATCTGCGCGAAATCTGCAAGAATTTGCTCACTGCCTACAGCCTTTTTCTTGTTAAAATTCTCTGCCAGTCCACAAAGCTCTATAACAGCAACATTTAAATAGGCATTACCAACAAAATAATCATTTATGGTAGACACCATTGTATTTACGTATCCACGGTAATTGAAAAGACCTGTAATTTCATCTCTTACCTGTCTGATTTCCATTTTGGATACCACAGATTCAAGCGATGCTTTCCTTCGATATACTTCAAGTCCTCTGCATACTGCGCTCAACCACTTTACATATGATTTTTTATAACACCATCTATGGTCTCCAGGATTTAATACACCATAACCAAAGCAATGATCCTCGTAATACAGTGGAGAAAAATAATACACCGAAGGTTTTCTTGTACTATCATTTAACTCAAAGATGAGGTCTTTTTTATCAAAGATAAGTCTGGCATCAAATTCTTCATTTACACCATTAATGCTTTTAATAGCCATAAGCATTCTGTCAGAATAAGCAGTTTGATTCTTTTCATCAAAATCTTCATTACTCCATTCTTCATTTAGGCACAGATAAAAGCTTTCAAAAGGCATAATCACCTCAATATATGACAGAATGATTCCAATAACTCCGGCTTTTTCATTTTGCAATATAAAATCATCTTCCATTTCGAAGATTTTTATATCTGTTATTTCTGCATCATCTTCAACAATAAAATCTTCCTGCCATCTACTAGCATCATCCACCTCTGGAAGTCCACAGCTTTTTCCCAAATACATAACAGGCTCATTTTTATCTGCAGGCATACCTTCCCCCTGCATCAGAGCCTGCAAACATGCAAAGCAGTATTCTCCCTGCTCTACATGTGACATTCTTACTGAAGTGATAGATATATTATTAGTGCGGCCTTCAATGCTGGCATCAAAGCCTACAACTGCGATATCGTCTGGTACAACAAACCCCTCTTTTGTAAGTTCGTTGATGATACCGATAGCCATACGGTCATTGGCACAAGCTATTGCCTCAGGTAAATCCTCCCTGTTCTGCAGTATCTTTGCAGCTGTACCCTGTCCACTGGTCTCCCAGAAATCTCCATAAAATATCCTATCACGCCTTACTCTAAGGTCATGTTCTGTCATGCACTCTTCAAAAGCCTGTAAACGCTGTATGGCATGCGGATGATATTCCTGTCCGGTCAGATATGCAATATCCTTATAGCCACACTTCTCAATCAAATATGATATTATTTTCTTGGTTGGAGCTATATTATTAGAATAGAACGTAGGGAAATATTTACTTTCCCAATCTACACAAATGACTGGCTTATCATAGGTCTTGTGCAATTCTTCTTCAATACGTTCTGTTACACCTGGCATACGAATACAGTGAGATACTAAAATAATGGCATCATAAGAGTTGTAATCAACCAGTGAGAAAATATTTGCATCTCCTACTCCCTTGGCGTAGGATGGCTGATATCTCTTATTCATGGCAAATATACAGACATCAAAATCATTTTTGACAGCACAATCCAGGAATCCCTTTAAAAATAGATTCATTGTATACTCTTCTGGTTGCCCCAATAATATTCCAATTCTTTTTCGCATCATTGTTCACTCCAAAATGCCGCAACGTTCCCATCATTGAAAATATAATAAAACTAATATGTGAAAATACCGTGGGAAAAAGCCATAAAATCGTTATTTTTGATTATTACTAATGGCAGATTCAAATAAATTGCTAATCTCATTCCAATCATAGCATCTAACATAGTTGTCCCTTGGAAACTCACTAGTCTCATTCCAAGGTCTTGTTATCACAGCAACAGTGCAATCCTTCAAATGTTCCAAATGTTTAAAGGCTGCCGGAGAATCTTCTACCGCAAAATCAAAATGCATCTTATAGTATTCTTCTAGACTGATACTAAATTCGCTGTTTTTAATGAAACTGTCTCGTCCATATTTATCAACACAGTACAGCTTAACCCTGTCAAGGTTGTGCTCATCGAGCCACTGTCTTGAAGCATCATAAGCACTTGAAGGACGTCCAGTAATAATATATACCTCATGTCCCTTATCAACCCATTCGTTTATAGTATCCACTGCCCCCGTTACTTCATCATATGCCAGCAAAGACTCTGGCTGATGTGCCCTAACCATCATATCTTCATACTGGACATCTGTCAGGTTAAAGCTCTTTTTCAAATCAAAAAAATGTATATTTTCATAAGGTACATCTATGGCAAACATATCCTTAACCAATACCGAAAAAGCCTTGGCAGTCTCGCTTAGTACATCATCAAAATCAATATAAACCTTCATATATTACTCTCCCAATTATATTCTGTTATATTATGGTTGCTTCCTGAAATCTGTATTTCTGTTCTATATCAGGGTATTTGTCATGGTCTACCTCTGATAAAAACATATCAAGTGGTCTTACCCAAAGAGAACCATCATCATATAGTTTTCTGTAAATCACAACTTTATCCTGACTTTCAGAATCCAACGCTATGTCTTCTACCAGATAATAATTGCCTTTAAAATGTCGGTAAACCCCGTGTATTTTTATTTCTCTCATATAAGCCTCCCGACTTGTTTATATTATATAATACATTATTACTATAATAAATGTCCCATCTTCTGCACAAAAAAAGACACCCTAACGGATGTCTTTTCTAGTGCAGAAGATGGGACTTGAACCCACACGGTATTGCTACCACAGGCACCTGAAGCCTGCG
>JABUSV010000172.1 GCA_021442555.1 Pseudobutyrivibrio sp.
ACCGCAACAATTAGATAATCGCATTGTTCCTTTGCTCTTCTAATTAAGTTCAAGTGCCCAATATGAAACATATCAAATGCACCTTGCGTATAACCAACATTATACTTCATTTTGATTCATCCTTTGATCCCTCAAAAACCTCTCCATCACCCCAGCCATGGCCACGCTCTCTCCTCGGGTGAACTGGAAGGTCTTGTTGCCGTCGCCACCTATTGCCTTAACAAATTCTGCTATTTCATAACGCAAACCGCTGCCCAAAAATGTGGCAGAATAGCTGTCAATTTTTGTTGAATCTTCATATCTGACTTCAAAGTTCTTTGTCAGCCACCAGGGTGAAGGTGCAAGGATGTAGCCCTTTGTTCCTGCAACCACCATCTGGCCCTCGGTTTTCACAGCCACTCCTGTTTTGCTTGTGGCCATGCCCCGTGGATACTTTAGCTGAGCCTTGGTGTAGATGTCTACACCGTTGTTGGCCTTGATGCAGTTGAAGGTGATGTCATCATAATTCTTCCCCAGAAGCTTCAAAGCTGGCAGCAGTGTGTATGTGCCATATTCCAGGAAAGAGCCTCCATAGTTTTCATTGGAGAATTCTCTTGAATTCCTGTCATCAATTATTCTTGAAAAAGCTGCCTCAACGTCGATGACATCTCCGATGATTCCGCTCTTGGCCACAGTTATGAGCTGGTTGAAGCCAGGGCAGTAGGCTGTCTTGATGGCTTCCATCAGCACAAGATTGTTTTTCTTTGCAAGGTCATAGAGCTCCACAGCATGGGCTTCCTTCAGCACCATTGGCTTTTCGCACAGCACATGCTTGCCGTGTTCAAGAGCCTGCTTGGCATATTCATAGTGAGTTTCATGAGGAGTTGCGATGTAGACCGCATCCACATTTTCGAAGAATTCTTCGATGTTGTTGGTTCCAAATTCAAACTCGTGTTTGTCAGCAAACTGTTCAGCGTGGTCACCATGAGGATTGTAGGCTCCCACAATGTTGATGCCAGACACTGCCTTGCATTCAAGCGGGAATCTGCCTGCAATTCTTCCTGTGCCAATGAGTCCCAGTCTGATGATGGGATTGGCATCAATCCTCTTTTGAGTCGAAGAGACATTCTTTGTCCTTGGAATGTAAACCACATCGCAGTATTCCTTCATGTAGTCGAACTTTCCAGTCCAGTCAGAACCAACCGTGAACACCTGCACATTGAATCTCTTGACATCCTCGATTTTCTGACCAACATGGTCTTCAACAACCACTTCGTCCACAAAACCACTGGCTCTGACGTTGTCGATTCTTGTGATAAGTGAATCATGAACGTTCAACTTGCCTCTGGTCTGATCATATTGCTCTGTGGTTATGCCAACGATGAGATAGTCTCCCAGTTCCTTGGCATGCTTAAGCAAATTATAGTGTCCCTCATGAAACAAATCAAACGTTCCATAGGTTATTACTTTTTTCATAAATCTATCCTTACCTTATATGCCCTGTCGTTGGCTATTCGACAACTCCATCTGTATGGTTGCGAAGCCGATTCGAACATAACCCATACTCCATCATTATCAACCACTGGTTGCTGTGCTCCCTCTGGAAGATAATATTTTTTTAGCGAAGTATCAACAGGATATCCGCTATTATCCTCTGTATATTCATATATCAACAGATTGGTGTCATCTGTCTGAGCTCCCTGTACTAATACCGTACACTTATCTCCTGCCACATACATCATGGCGATACCCTGTATCTTTTCAGGTATAACCTGTGTATTAATCTGTACTGGGTTATATGGATCTGAGATGTCATAACAGTTGAGAACTCCATCTATCCCAATAGTATAACTTCCCACATACATGTGACTATCATCCACACACATAAATGAAGCCACCTGGACACCATTATGATTGACAAGGTCTGTCTGATATATAGTAATCTCTGTCAAGCCATCCATAATGTACAGCGGGTCTCTGGCAGACTCTATTAGTGTCTTAACCTGAGTCCAATCCATGGCATATACACTCCCAGTTAGACCTGTGACCCAAAGCAGACCATTATTGGCATCAAATGCACATCCACCACAGTGCGCATTGTTTGGAAGTCTTAGTGTAGTAATCCACTGATGATTTGCATCCAAAACATACATAATACTATTGCCGCCATTCTTATCATAAGCTACTGCCAGAGTATATCCCTCCGCCATAGTCATGCCCTGCATCACGTATGACTTGAGGTAGTCTGGCATATTACTGTTATGTAGTCCTGGGAGCACAAAGTCTCCTCCGAAGTACGTAAACAGATCTTCATACTCAGGATGGACCATGGTTATCACTCTACCCAGCTGATTGGAACATATACCATCTACACCCATATCAATACAGTTCTTAATATCTGACATCTCATCTACAGTCCATACATATACCTGTGAACCAGAAGCATGGATCGCGTCTACCACTTCTCGATTCACCAGAGGAAGATATAATCCATAATAATCCGAAGGATGATTTACCACAGATGTATCATACTCTGATACATTATACAAAGTCTTGATATTTTCATCAATAGACTTGTAGGTCATCAGATAATCATAGTTAAAGCTTGCAAAAACTGTCCTGTCTCTTAGTCCATAGGCATCTACTATTGCCAGCACTTGCTCTTCATAACCCTCTACATCACCTATGTCCTTTAGTTCAAGATAGATAGATATTCTCTTGTTACTTGCAGCATCGTTAGATGCCACCAGACTCAGAAACTGTTCTAAGTCGCATACTGGCTCTCCCTCAATCTCGAGCTTCATGAACTGATTATAAGTATATTCACTTATCGCACCATTTCGTCCAGACCTATCGGCTGTTGTGTCGTGATATATAACCACTCTGCCATCGCTTGTGAGTTGCACATCAGTCTCAATCATATCACAACCCATATCCATGGCTCCCTGAAATGATGCTAACGTATTCTCTGGATAGCAGGCATTATAACCTCTATGGCCTATAGTGACTATGTCATGAGGTATTGTGTCCATGCGCCTATTGGCAGGTGTACCATCCTCAAGATACAACCACTGTCCATCAGTAAAGTTTGCATACAATGGTTCAACTTCGACTAGTGGTTCTTCAAGCGCTTGATTTGCATCTACCTGTTCTTCTATTATATCATTATTGTCTATGGCAATTCGCTGATTATGATTAATCACGGCAGCTAGCATCATGTTAAGTATTATTACGATAGCCAGCACAGTAAATCCTGCTTTTCTTCTTTTCTTACTGTCATAGAACAAAGGATATATAGCCATAATAAACAGACCCATGACAAAGCCTGTGAAAAATCCGCTGTATTTTCCCTCCATAATAAAACTCAAGGTTGAAGCTATGCTCTTTTGAATGTAAAGTATTCCCATTGCTCCAAGAAGAAATCTAATTGCCCTTTGCTCATTGCTATTAGGAAGGGTGAACCTGATCCATCTGCGTTCTATAAACCATCCTGATATGAATCCAAATCCATACCCAGCATTGCTGAGACATCCATATCTAAGCATCGGAACAAAGCATATGAGACATCCTATAGCACATATAATAACATCCCTTTTTACCGAGCCATCTATCCACTTTGCTCCCAGGTTTGTAACTATTATACCAGTAGCCACAAGGATTACAGCACCTAATATATCCCACAACGTATGTACGCCCAGATAATTTCTGGAAAACGCCACAAGAATTACCACTACATACAGCGTAGTTTTAAGCCACTTATCCTTCTGTTTAAATGCTGCTGTTCCCCATGTAGCTCCTGCTCTAACAGTATGCCCACTTGGAAAACTGGCATCCTGTGCTCCTGACAGGGCTGCCTCCACTGGTGTGAGTCTAGTGTCCTGTAACCAAGGACGTGGTACATTAAATAGCTTCTTTAACCACTGGCTTGCTGTGCAGCTAAGGCTCACATTCCACGCCATATATGCTCCCGCATCTTTGTCAACACACCAATAAACAAAGCCCATCAACCAAAAAGTAATTGTCGTTTCACCTAATGATGAAATATATATAAACAAGGTATCAAATATGCCCATTGTTGCTATTCTTATTTGTTGTAGCAAATATAAATACGTCATTAGAGTCTGGTGGCCTCCCCTATCACTCTTGCCATATCATCTATCATCTCATCTGTCATTCCAGGATACACTCCTACCCAGAAGGTATCTCTCATAATCCTGTCTGTGTTAGCCAGGTCTCCGATTACTCGATATCCATTTCCGCTGGCTCTCATCTGATCAAAGCATGGGTGCTTGGTGAGATTGCCTGCAAACAGCATTCTGGTCTGTACACCCTTTGACTCGATGTATGGCACCACTATATTGCGGTCTACACCCTCTCTGCAGGTCATCATGAATCCAAACCAGCTTGGATCACTGCCCTCGCATGCCTCAGGCAATATGAGCTTGTCCTCTACTCCTGCAGCGATTAGAGCTGTTTTTAGCCTGTCAAAATTATGCTTTCTGCGCTCTACAAACGATGGGAACTTCCTGATTTGGGCGCAGCCTATGGCTGCCTGCATATCAGTAGCCTTGAGGTTGTAGCCAAAGTGGCTGTATACGTATTTGTGATCATAGCCCAATGGGAGCTGACCATACTGCTTATCAAACCTGTGACCACAGAGATTATCCTGGCCTGATGCGCATACGCAGTCGCGGCCCCAGTCTCTCATGGACCTGATGCACTTGTTGAGCAGAGCATCGTTGGTATACACAGCACCACCCTCACCCATAGTCATATGGTGTGGTGGATAAAAGCTGCTGGTTCCGATATCTCCTACAGTACCTGTATAGTATTCCCTGCCTCCCAGAGTATATTTCGAGCCCAGGGCATCACAGTTATCCTCTACCAGCCACAGGTTATGCTTGTCACAAAAAGCCTTCACTGCAGTCAGATCAAATGGATTGCCCAGTGTATGGGCAGCCATCACTACCTTGGTTTTATCAGTTAGAGCCTCTTCCAACTGCGTCACATCTATATTGTACTGAGGTATAGTCACGTCAACAAATACTGGCACAACGCCATACTGTATGGCAGGCGTCACTGTAGTAGGAAAACCTGCTGCAACAGTTATCATCTCATCTCCTGGCTTTACCTGCCTGTCTCCCAACAGTGGTGATGTCAGTGCCATAAAAGCACACAGGTTGGCAGAAGAACCAGAGTTCACAAGAGAGCAGTACTTTACTCCCAGATACTCTGCAAACAGCTTTTCAAACTCTATGGTGTATCTGCCTGATGTCAGCCAGAACTCCAGTGCTGAGTCTACCAGATTCACCATCTCCTCATGGTCATATACTCGTGAGGCATATGGGATTCTATCCCCTGTATGATATTCTTTTGGGTTGTGGTAGGTGGCGCAGTATTCTGCCACCTTGTCTAGTATTTCCTGACGCGCTTCTGATTCCGTCATGTAATCTGTCTCCTCTAGTCCCATGATTTCCATGGAGCATTGCCTTTTTTCCAGATTTTATCCAATATCTCTCGTTCGCGAATACTGTCCATGCACTGCCAGTATCCGTCGTGGACATAGCTCATCAGCTGACCCTCTGATGCCAGCTGTTCCAAGGCTACCTTTTCAAACACTGTGGTGTCATCTGTCAGATAATCAAACACATCAGGCTCTAACACCATATATCCAGCATTGATAGGTGTACCGTCTACTGATCTCTTTTCTCTAAAAGAGCGAACCTCCCCTATCTCAGAGATATCCAGTATTCCCTTTTCCTGCTTCTGTACTACTGCAGTGATGGTGGCTATCTTGCCATGGGACTTGTGAAACTCTACAAGTTTGCTAATATCTACATCACACACAGCATCACCATAGGTCAGCAT
>JABUSV010000004.1 GCA_021442555.1 Pseudobutyrivibrio sp.
CTCTTATGGTTACCTGTGCAAAGCTGGGTATGGATTTTGTTGCATGTACCAATAAGGAATATTTTCCAGAGCAGCAGCTGGTAGAGTATTGTCTTAATGTTGCCAAGGAGACAGGCGCTACCATTACTCTTACAGAGGATGTAAAAGAGGGTTGTAAGGATGCGGATGTAATCTATACAGATGTATGGGTATCCATGGGTGAGCCAGATGAGGTATGGGAAAAGAGAATCAAAGACCTCATGCCATATCAGGTTAACATGAAGGCTCTTGGCTATGCAAAAAAAGATGTGCTGTTTATGCACTGTCTGCCAGCTTTCCATGATCTCAAGACTACTATAGGCAAGCAGATCTATGAGAAGTTTGGTCTGGAGTGTATGGAGGTTACTGACGAGGTATTCGAGAGCGAGAACTCTATTGTTTTTGAAGAAGCGGAGAATCGTATGCACTCTATAAAAGCTATTATGGTAGCTACATTAGGAGATATTGAGTAATGACATTTGCAGATGACGAAGTTGTATTATGCGGCGCGAGTTGCTATACAAAAAAGTATTATTTAAATGAAAACTTTGAGAGTCTTCCTCAGGCGATCAAGGATGAGCTAAAGATTATGTGCGTGCTTTACACAGAGGAGATAAGCGGGACAATATCGCTCGTGTTTGATGAAGATGGCTCATTGCAGGTGTTTGTTGACCACAATGAGGATGATTTCTACTATGATGAGATAGGTTCTGCACTTAAAGTAAAGCAGATGCAGATGACAAAAAGAGAACTGTTTGAACAACTGGAGACATACTATAGGGTTGTATTTCTTGGGGAGGGATTGGAATAATGCTGTTAGCAATAGATGTAGGCAACACCAATATTACACTAGGTGCATTTGTTAAGGATCAGCTGAATGGCCCTTTTCGTGTAACTACCAAGATTTCCAGAACATCAGATGAGTTTGGACTGGTTTTTCGTGAGATTTTACGAGCTAATGACATAGATTACAAGGAAATAACAGATGTAATAATCGCATCTGTAGTTCCTGGAGTAATGCACTCTTTGACAAGCGCTATAATCAAATATTTTGATACAACTCCAATAATAGTGGAGGCGGGAATAAAGACTGGTATCAGAATTATGACAGAAAATCCCAAGCAGGTTGGCGCAGACAGAATAGTAGATGCAGCGGGCGCATTTGAGTTGTATGGAGGACCTGTACTGGTTATTGACTATGGTACAGCGACTACCTATGATCTTGTAGATGATACAGGAGCATTTATCGGAGGTGTTACTGCACCAGGTATTAGAATATCCGCTAATGCGTTGTGGAATGATGCAGCCAAGCTTCCTGAGATAGAGATAAAAAAGCCAAAGAGTATATTGGCAAAAGAGACCGTCAGCAGTATGCAGGCAGGTCTGATATTTGGTCAGATAGGCCAGACAGAATACATAGTAGAACACATTATTGAGGAGTCTGGACTAAAGAATGTCAAGGTGGTAGCAACAGGAGGACTTGGAAGTATTATTTCAAGTGAGACAGACTGCATAGATATATATAACCCTAATCTGACACTGATAGGTATGAAGTACATATACGATAAGCAAAAGAGATAATATATGATAGAAAAGTTGACCATTGGCTCGGTTCAATTGGAGAACAACTTAATATTGGCACCAATGGCAGGAGTTACAGACCTGCCATTTCGCTTGTTATGTAAAGAGCAAGGGGCAGCACTACTATGTATGGAGATGGTGTCAGCCAAAGGAATCTATTACAATAACAAGAATACAGAGAGCCTGCTTACAGTGGACCTCAAGGAAAAGCCCGTAAGTCTGCAGCTTTTTGGCTCAGATCCTGCCATTATGGCGGCCATGGCCCACAGGATAGAAGAGAGGCCTTTTGACATTTTGGATATTAATATGGGGTGTCCTGTTCCAAAGGTGGTAAACAATGGCGATGGTTCTGCACTGATGAAAAACCCTGTGTTGGCAGGACAGATTATAGAGCAGACTGTCAAGGCAATTAACAAGCCTGTTACAGTTAAGATACGTAAGGGCTTTGACGAGGAGCATGTTAATGCAGTAGAGATGGCCCATGTGGCTCAAGAGTCAGGTGCAGCAGCTGTAGCAGTACATGGAAGAACACGAGAACAGTTCTATAGCGGCAAGGCTGACTGGGATATAATCAGACAGGTCAAGGAAGCTGTGGATATTCCTGTTATTGGAAACGGTGATATCTTGGATGCCTCAGATGTCATCGCCATGAAGGAACAGACTGGTTGCGATGGTTTTATGATTGGACGTGGTGCCCAGGGTAATCCTTGGATATTTAATCAAATACTTCACTATTTCAATACAGGAGAGATAATAGGTAAGCCCCCTATGGAGGAGATGGTGGATACCATGCTAAGACACGCAAGACTTCAGATAGAATTCAAGGGAGAATATCTGGGAATTCGAGAAATGAGAAAGCATGCGGCCTGGTATACCATGGGTTATAAGGGCGCCAGCAAATTGCGAGGCGCTATCAATAATGTGGAGAGTTATGAACAGTTAGCGAACATGTTCGAAGAATTCTTGACATCGTATTGTTGATGCCGTATAATTCGTCTATTGTTTAGACTCATTTTAATGAAATATAAATAAACTATAATGTAAGGAAGGGCTAGTAATGGAAGCAAAGAAGAACATTTTAACTGCTGAAGGTCTTAAGGCATTAGAGGATGAGTTAGAGACTCTTAAGGTTGAGAGACGTAAGGAAGTATCTCAGAAGATTAAGGAAGCAAGAGAACAGGGCGACCTTTCAGAGAACGCTGAGTATGATGCTGCTAAGGATGAGCAAAGAGATATCGAAGCTCGTATCGAAGAGATAGAGAAGATTCTTAAGAATGCAGAAGTAGTTGCTGATGAGGAGTTAGATTCTAAGACTATTAACATCGGTTGGACAGTTACTCTTTTAGATATCGAGTATGACGAGGAATTGGAATACAAGATTGTTGGTTCTACAGAGGCTAACAGCTTGAAGGGTAAGATTTCTAACGAGTCACCTCTTGGTAAGGCCATCATCGGACACAAGGCTGGTCAGAAGGTTACTGTTGAGACAGAGTCAGGTTCTTTCGTATACAAGATTGTTAAGGCTGCAAAGGCAAAATAATGAGATAAAAACACCCCAATATCTTAGGTTATCTTAAGACATTGGGGTTTTATTATGCCTAAAATATTAAACGAGCTTATTGAGCCAGGTGTTGCTCTTGACCATTATTACGCCAACTGCGTTTTTGATAAACTCAGTGGCACTGGTTAAGAAAAATACAGTTACGATGCCAAAGGAAGAATATTTTGAGAGCAAGAAGGCACATGGCACCATAATTACCCAGGTAAATACACTGTCAAAAAAGAAGGTAATAATTGTCTTGCCTCCTGAACGAAGAGTAAAATACGAGGCGTGACTAAGGGCACAAAACGGCATCATAAAGGCTTGGATATAGATAAAGCTTGTGGCCAGATTCTTGATATGGTCTGAAGTATTGTAGATAGCAGGGAAAAACCTACCAAATACAAATAATAACAGCGCCATAACTATGCAGCAGGCAACACTAAAGAAAATCATCTTGTTGTCGGCATCCTTGGCTTCATCCAACTCACCTGCGCCAAGATATTGGCCTACAATGATAGATATACAGCCACCCAATTGGATAAATACTATATTAAACAGGTTAGATATTGTGCTGGCTATATTGCCTGCGGCAACTATCTCAAGACCTCTTATAGAGTAGGACTGAGTCAAAGCAGTCATACCTGCAGCCCATAGAATCTCGTTGATAATAAGAGGAAAACCTTTTATCAATATGCGACTGAAAAGCTCGGATGGCAGACCAATGCCTTTGAAGGCACCTGTCAAAAACTGATTCTTTGAAGTATGAGTGTGAGACCAAATTAGAACTATGGCACATTCTACAAATCGAGCCATAACTGTTGCAATGGCAGCACCCTCTATACCCATGGCAGGTATTGGCCCAAAACCAAATATAAGTATATAGTCAAATACAGCGTTGAACACAACACCAATGAGTCCGGCTACCATAGGAATAAAGGTCTGTCCGGTCTCTTTTACTATAGATGCATATGCCTGAGTGAGACCAAAAGGTATGAAGCCAACCAAAATAATTTTCATATATGACTTGGCACACTGTAATGTAAGGGTAGGGTCACCTTCTCCTGTTTCAGAAGTAAGATATAGAGAAATCAGACCATCTCCACAGAAAATAAACAAACAGGCTGCTATTATTGTAAAGAAAGCTATAGCATACAGTCTGAAACGGAATGTATACATGTGGCCCTGATGGTCACCTTTGCCATAAAACTGGGCACCAAAAATAGAAGCGGCACCAGCCACTCCAAAGATAGCAAGGGCGTAGACAAAAAACAACTGATTGATAATTGCAACGCCAGTCATCTGCTCTGTACCAAGCTGACCTACCATGATGTTGTCAAGAAAACTGACAAAATTGGTAATAAAGCTCTGAATAATCATGGGCATAGCGATGCTGATATATCTTACGTAAAATGCTTTGTCTCCGATGTATTTTTTCTTTAATCTAGCAAGCATAACAGCCTCCGAAAAATGTGAATGTTTGAGGTATATTACACCTAAGTAAAAAAATAATCAATTATATTTTGTGAAAAAAATTAAAAGCCTTGAAATTTAAGGATTTCTTGACATTTTTTTGTCCTTTGGGCTATAATAGCGAGACTGTATGTAAACAAATAATTACTTATTTAAATATAATTTTAGAAGAGGTGCGCACATGGCAGAACAGAACAATCAAAATCAGCAGCCAGTACAGGATGTTAACCAGCTATTAAAGGTTAGACGCGAGAAGCTTGCTAATCTCCAGGAAGCAGGCAAGGATCCTTTTCAGATTACAAAGTTTGATGTAACTCATCATACATGTGATGTCAAGGAACTTTACTCAGCTCATGAAGCAACCAAGCTTGCTGGCCGTGGGACAGTAAACACAGAGGGTATGGATGAGGCAGCTGCCAGAGAAGCAGTTAATGCTGACTACAACGAGCGTCGCGAAATTATGGACGCAGATCCAATCCACGTTACAATCGCTGGTCGTATGATGTTCAAGCGTGTCATGGGTAAGGCATCTTTTGCAAATATAAGAGACCTCAAGGGAGATATTCAGGTATATGTAGCTCGCGATGCAATTGGCGAAGATTCATATGCTGATTTTAAGAAGTCAGATATCGGTGATATATTTGGAATTACAGGATATGCTTTTAGAACCAAGACAGGTGAGATCTCTATTCACGTAGAAGAGATGACTTTACTTTCCAAGTCTCTTCAGATTCTTCCTGAGAAATTTCATGGTCTTACAGATACAGACACCAGATATCGCCAGAGATATGTTGACCTCATCATGAATCCAGAGTCAAAGGATGTATTCATCAAGCGTTCTTTGATTATCAAGGAAATCAGAAAGTTCCTCGATGGAAGAGATTTCATGGAAGTTGAAACTCCTACTCTCGTTGCTAACGCAGGTGGTGCAGCAGCAAGACCATTCGAGACTCATTACAATGCTCTTGATGAGGATGTTAAGCTTCGTATTTCTCTGGAGCTGTACCTCAAGAGACTAATCGTAGGCGGCCTCGAGAGAGTATACGAGATAGGCCGTGTATATCGTAACGAAGGTGTAGATACACGTCACAACCCAGAGTTCACACTTATGGAGTTGTACCAGGCGTACACAGATTATGAGGGAATGATGGAACTTAC
>JABUSV010000080.1 GCA_021442555.1 Pseudobutyrivibrio sp.
CTTACATCTAAGGAAGGTGACTTCAGCAAGTATCAGGATTTCCTTGCAAACGAGACAAGATACTCTCGTCTTACAAAGGCATTCCCAGAGCGTGCAGAAAGACTCTTTGCTGAGAATCAGAAGTCAGCAGAGGAGCGCTATGCTCACCTCAAGAAGTTAATCGATCTTTACTCATAAGATTAGATAACTTAATAGGACTTACCCCCCTAGGGACATTGTCTCTAGGGGTTTTTAGTTATTGGAATTTATAAATCTTAAAGAAATATTAATTATTAGCACTCGTTATTGACGAGTGCTAATTTTAGGTTTATAACAGTTTTATCAGAGAAATGAGTGGGAGGTAAAGGATATGAACATTCAAAAATTCACTCAAAAAAGTATAGAAGCTATTCAAAACACGGAAAAAATAGCTATGGAATATGGAAATCAGGAGATAGAGCAAGAACATTTACTGGCTGCACTTCTAAGACAGGATAATGGTCTGATACCACAGCTTTTTACCAAGATGGATGTGGATATGACAATGCTAAACAGTGCCTTAGAGGGTGCTCTTAATGCACGTGTAAAGGTTACTGGCGGTCAGCTTAGAATGGGGCAGGCATTAAACTATGTGTTGACATATGCCCAGGATGAGGCCAAGGCTATGAGAGACAGCTATGTTTCAGTAGAGCACCTGATACTTGCCATGATTAAAAAGCCTAATCCTGCCATTAAAAATATATTCTCTCAGTTTATGATTACAAGAGATAGATTTTTGCAGGTATTGGCTACTGTCAGAGGCAATCAGAATGTTAACTCAGATAATCCTGAAGCAACTTATGATACCCTGGAAAAATATGGCTATGATCTGGTACAGCGCGCAAGGGATAATAAGCTTGATCCTGTTATAGGCCGTGATGAAGAGATAAGAAACGTCATTCGTATTCTTTCTCGCAAGACCAAAAATAACCCTGTTCTAATAGGTGAGCCAGGTGTAGGTAAAACTGCTGTTGCAGAGGGTTTGGCACAAAGAATCGTAAGAGGAGATGTGCCAGAGACACTTAAGGACAAACGCGTATTTTCTTTAGAGATGGGGTCACTTATTGCAGGGGCCAAATATCAGGGAGAGTTTGAGGAACGCCTCAAGGCCGTGTTAGATGAGATTAAGAGCTCAGATGGTGAGATTATTCTTTTTATCGATGAGCTTCACACGGTAATTGGAGCTGGCAAAAACGGTAACGGTGGGCTGGATGCAGGTAATATGTTAAAGCCTATGCTTGCAAGAGGTGAGCTTCACTGTATTGGAGCAACAACCCTGGATGAATACAGACAGTATATCGAAAAAGACCCGGCGTTAGAGAGGAGATTTCAGCCTGTAATGGTAAGTGAACCTACAGTGGAGGATACTATCTCTATTCTAAGGGGATTAAAGGAACGCTATGAGGTATTTCACGGCGTAAAAATAACAGATGCAGCCCTGGTATCAGCGGCTACACTTTCAGATAGATATATCTCTGACAGATTTTTGCCAGATAAGGCAATAGATCTAATAGATGAGGCCTGTGCTCTTATCAAAACAGAGCTGGATTCCATGCCTTCAGAGATGGATGAGATGAACAGACGAATAATGCAGCTTGAGATTGAAGAAGCAGCTTTGAAAAAAGAGACTGATAATCTGAGCCAGGAGAGATTAGAAGACTTGCAAAAAGAGCTGTCAGAGTTAAGAGATAAGTTTTCAAGCCAAAAGGCGGCATGGGATAATGAGAAGAATCTTGTGGAAAATGTTACCCATATCCAGGAGGAATTGGAATCAGTTCGAGGTCAGATTAAGAGTGCACAGCAAAGATACGATTTGGAAGAAGCGGCAAAGCTGCAGTATGGAAGTTTGCCTGAACTTGAACGACAGTTGACAGAAGCGGAGGAAAAGCTTGCAAACAGAGATTTTAGTCTGGTTCATGAGAACGTATCAGAGGAAGAGATTGCCAAGATTGTATCACGCTGGACAGGAATACCTGTAGCAAAGCTTAATGAGTCAGAGAGAAACAAGACTTTGCACTTAGACGAAGAACTCCATAAGAGGGTGAAGGGACAGGATGACGCTGTGACTCTGGTAAGTGAAGCAATAATTAGGTCCAAGGCTGGCATCAAGGATCCGAGCAAGCCTATAGGTTCATTTTTATTCTTAGGACCTACAGGTGTAGGTAAGACAGAGCTTGCAAAAAGTCTGGCAGCAGCTCTTTTTGATGATGAATCTGCTATGATTAGAATAGATATGAGCGAGTACATGGAAAAGCACAGCGTATCTCGACTTATAGGAGCGCCTCCAGGATATGTAGGCTATGATGAGGGTGGACAACTGACTGAAGCTGTACGCCGCAAACCGTATTCGGTAGTTCTTTTTGATGAGGTGGAAAAGGCTCATCCAGATGTGTTTAATGTATTGCTTCAAGTGTTAGACGACGGTCGCATTACAGATTCACAGGGAAGGACTGTTGATTTTAAGAATACTATCATTATTATGACATCTAACTTGGGTTCCATGTATCTGTTAGATGGAATTGATGATAGGGGACAGATTAAGCCTGAGGCTTCTGAGATGGTTATGAATGAACTAAGAGCATCCTTCAGACCTGAGTTTTTAAATCGATTGGATGAGATTATTCTTTTCAAACCTCTTACAAGAGACAATATCGATGGAATAGTTGAACTTATTATGGAAGAACTGAATATGCGACTGGCTGACAGACAGATAAATGTGGTTCTTACAGATGAAGCTAAGGAATATGTGTGTGATAACGGATACGATCCAGTGTATGGTGCTCGTCCTCTTAAAAGGTATATTCAAAAACATGTTGAAACTTTGGCTGCAAAGATGATACTTGCCGGCAATCTTGAGATTGGTAGTACAATTACCATAACAAAAGAAATGTTGTTATAACGTCTTTAGTAGACGGACAAATGTACCTAACAGAAAAACTTTCACTTGTTAAATTAGTAAAACTGTAGTATATTACTAGAAGTGTTTTGGTTAAAATACACTTCTAGTATTTTTGTATAGGGAAATGGATTTATTTCAATATTTAGAACAGGAAAACAAAAAGAAAGAGTCACCACTTGCTGCAAGGCTTCGTCCAACTACACTAGATGAGGTGGTAGGACAGCAGCATATTATCGGCAGGGATAAGCTTTTGTACAGAGCAATCAAGGCTGACAAGCTGTCTTCGATTATTCTCTATGGCCCTCCGGGGACCGGGAAGACAACCCTTGCCATGGTTATTGCCAATACTACATCAGCTGAGTTTACATCTATCAATGCTACAGCTGCTGGCAAGAAAGATATGGAAGAAGTGGTTACCTGTGCCAAGCAGACCTTGGGTGCATACGGTAAAAAGACTATTCTCTTTATCGATGAGATTCATCGCTTTAACAAGGGACAGCAGGATTATCTGTTGCCATTTGTGGAGGATGGTACCATTATTTTAATAGGTGCTACCACAGAGAATCCTTATTTTGAAGTTAATGGAGCTCTTTTATCAAGATCAGTTATTTTTGAATTAAAGCCCCTGACCCAGGATGATATCAAGTCATTGTTGCTTAGAGCTGTAAATGATGTTGAAAAGGGCTTGGGAAGTTATGATGCTGTAATAGAAGATGATGCTTTGGATTTTCTGGCAGATATCAGTAATGGAGATGCTAGAGCTGCTCTTACAGCAATAGAGCTTGGAGTGTTGACAACAGACAGAGCGTCAGATGGACATATTCATATAACGTTAGAGGTTGCAAGTGAATGTATCCAACGCAGAGTCGTCAAATATGATAAGGACGGAGATAATCATTATGATACAATCTCCGCTTTTATAAAAAGTATGAGAGGTTCTGATCCGGATGCAGCCGTGTATTACCTGGCACGAATGCTGTATGCAGGTGAAGATCCTAAGTTTATTGCAAGACGCATATGTATATGCGCATCTGAGGATGTGGGCAATGCTGATCCTCAGGCGTTGGTAGTTGCTACCAATGCATTTCTGGCACTTGAGAGAATAGGTATGCCAGAGTCACAGATTATTTTATCTCAGGCTGCTACGTATGTGGCCTGTGCACCAAAATCCAATGCTGCCTACGGAGCCATTGAATTAGCAATGCAGGAGGTAAGAAATAATCAAACCAGACCAATACCTGCTCATCTGCAGGATGCACATTATAAGTCGGCACATAAATTAGGACACGGTGTTGGATATGAATATGCTCATGATTTCCCTAATCATTTTTCTAAGCAACGTTATCTGCCAGAAGGGTTAGAGATAGGTGATTTCTACAAGCCTGGTGACTTGGGCTATGAGAAGCAGATCAAGGAGCATTTGGAGTATATAAGGGAAAACAGTTAGAATGAGTAAAACAAAAGGAAAAGGAAAGAAACCAATGAACAATTATCTTGAAATGACCAAGGAAGAGTTGGCAGCAGAGAAGGCTAATCTCGAGGAGCAGTACAAACAGTGGCAGGCAAAGGGCCTCAAGCTTGATATGAGCAGAGGTAAGCCATCATCAGAGCAGCTTGATTTGTCTATGCCAATCTTTGATATATTAGATGGTGAAGCATCCATGAGATGTCTTAACGGAGTTGAGACTCGCAACTATGGCGGCCTTGAAGGTCTTGTTGAGGCACGAAAGATGATGTCTGAGATTATGGATTGCGATCCAGAACAGGTTATTATTGGCGGTAACTCATCCCTCAACATGATGTTTGATACTATTATAAGAGGATATTCCCTTGGTTTTGCTGGCTGTACACCTTGGTGTAAGTTAGACAAGGTAAAGTGGCTTTGCCCTGTTCCAGGATATGACAGACATTTTGCCATAACTCAGCATTTTGGCTTCGAGATGATTAACATTCCTATGGACGATAATGGCCCAGATATGGATATGGTAGAAAAGCTTGTTTCATCTGATGATTCTATCAAGGGTATGTGGTGTGTGCCTAAGTACTCTAATCCTACTGGTATTGTATACTCAGATGAGGTAGTAAAGAGAATTGCTGCGTTAAAACCAGCGGCTAAGGATTTCAGAGTGTTCTGGGATAATGCATACGCAGTACACCACCTCTATGATGAGATGACACAGATTCCTAATATTCTTGCACTTTCAGAGGATGCTGGAAATGAAAACATGGTTTTTGAATTTGCTTCTACTTCAAAGATCACTTTTGCAGGTGCAGGTGTAGCAGCCATGGCTATGAACAACAAGAACCGCGAAGAGATGAAGAAGACCATGACTGTACAGACTATTGGATATGACAAGGTCAACCAGCTTCGTCATGCAAGATTTTTCACTAATGTAACAACAATCGAGGATCATATGAAAAAGCATGCGCAGCTTCTTCGTCCTCGTTTTGAATTAGTACTTGAGGCTCTTGAGAGAGACCTTAAGCCAACAGGCTGTGGCAACTGGGTTGCACCAAGAGGTGGTTATTTCATCACCTACAATGCACCATCAGGAACAGCAACACGTATTGTTGATTTATGTGGATTGGCAGGTGTTGTACTCACTCCAGCGGGAGCACCATTCCCATATCACATGGACCCAGAGGATTCAGTTATCCGTTTTGCGCCATCCTTCCCATCCCTCGAGGAACTCAAGGATGCAGCAGACATCTTCACAGTATGTGCAAGAATCGCAACAGTAGAAAAATTGCTTCATGCTTAACATAACATCTCTGAAAGAGATGTTATGTTGGAGCGAGCGCGTGCACTCGCGACACATAAT
>JABUSV010000170.1 GCA_021442555.1 Pseudobutyrivibrio sp.
TCCTTAAAAGGTCCAAAGGCTACTCCCTGTATTATCTCTAGATGTGATAAAAACTGATATGCCGCAATGAAAAACGGAATCTCTAAGAAAAGAGAGAGCGCTCCCTTGAATACATCTGTAGGTCTGTAGTCGTTCTGTCTGTAATAGGTCTGAAGCATCATCATGCGCTCATCGCCCTTGAAGGTCTTCTTGATGTGTGACACTCCACGACTCAGCTTCTCTTCCATGAGGCGCTCGTCTTCTTGCATGGCATCAGCGCGCTTGTAGAGAGGAAGCACCAAAAAATTCATTGCAAGACTAAGGACTATAATAGATAGTCCTGGATTGCCTATTATCTCATAAGCCAGATTGTAAGCTATCTCAAAAAACAGTTGCAGTGGCCCTATTAGTATCTGATATATTATTTCACCTATTGACATTCTTCTCTTTTCTCTAGTTCATCGTGTTTTGCTACTAACCAGTCAACAGTTCTGACTGCCCCTTCCCCTATATGTTCCCAGGTCTCAGTTCTGGCCTGATCACGGCCTGCTGCAAAGCGTGGGTCCTCAATACATTCATCTATAAGTTCCTTGATGCGCGGTATGCTATTCTCCTCCAGCATCATACCGATGCGAGGCAGTGTCTCAAGAGTCCACAGCTCATCATCCATCCACCATGCATCATAAGGAGCTCTGTCAAAGCTTGTATCCGCGTAGATAACAGGCTTGTCATATACCAGTGAAAAGTCAAACACTACACCAGAGAAATCTGATATGAGAATATCTGACCTTCTAAGGACATCAAAATTGTCTACATCTCGGTTCCACTCCAACTGATCAGACTCAGGATATTGCTTCATAATCTTATCCAACATCTCTGCTTCTGAATCAAAGGACTGTGGATGAGGACGCACGATAACATGATATCCGGTGTTTAACAATTCCTGTATGATGTCTCCCCCAAACTTGCTAAAAATAGCACTAGGGCCCCAGGATGGTGCCAAAAGCACTGTTCTTGGATGTTCCTCTAGTGCAGGGGCTGTCTTGAGACGTGCCACCATCTCATCCATATATGGAATACCTACGATATGTATGTCCTTTGCAGGCATGTCGCGAAGCTTCTCAAGAGTTCTGACGTTGTCCTCCTGAAACTTGCCTGATAACAGCAGTCCATCATAATAATCAATACCGAACATACGATAAAGTATAATCTCACCTGCTGCATGGGTAATATGGGCATAATAATCCACATCCTTAGCCCTCTTCCACTGATATACATCAAGCCCGGGTGTGGTAGACAATAACACTCTGGCATTGAGATAGTTGAGTTTTGCAAAAGCCATATTTCCTGAGCCTATGAATTTTGGCTTAATATGCTCCAATGTACTGTTAAAAACAGGGTCATCCTCTGATGCCGTCATATACACCACATCGATGCCTCTTTTATCAAACTCACGACATATCGGCTCAAATACATTCCAATATCTCTTGTTATCTGAAAAAATGACATAAGGTATCTTTTCATCAGAGAGCTGTCCCTGCTTGCCGCCGCTCAGGACAAATTTTACCTTGACCAGGGCTACTCTTAGTGCATAGTTGAGAGCTCCAATAATACCTATTAATATAGCTACCAACATACTTCCTGTACCTGGGTCTATATATGCCATGCAATGATATACGTTAAACATTAGCCTAATACCTCTTTAAGTGCTGCAATAAGCCTGTCGTTGTCTGCAGTATTTCTGACTGCAAGTCTTACATACTGTCTGTTATCAAAGACTACCTTGGAAGATAAATCCTTGATTATAATGTTGTATTTTGTCAGTAATATCCTGGTAAGCTCCCTGGATGTCATGCCGCCAGTCAGCTCTGCCATAACATAGTTAGCCTGAGTTGGAATAACACGAAGAGAAGCCACAGTTTCAAGTTGGGACACGAAGCGTACTCTTTCTTTTTTAAACTTTGCTAAAGCAGCAACATAGTCCTTGCGATATTTCTCTTCTATCTGCATATAAAACTCACCAAAGGAGTTGATATTCCAGATTGCCACTTCTTTTTTCATAAAAGCAATCAGTTCTTCATCTGCAGAGACCATAACTCCTAAGCGCACTCCTGGCACACCATAGGACTTGGAGATGGACTTCATAATAACGAGCTGAGGATATACCCTCATGATCTCCTCATCGATGATAGTGCTGTTTTCCTCCTCTGCGAAGTCAACAAATGACTCATCTACAACTAATCTGATATTCTTATCAGCACACCACTTGGCAAGACGAAGCACATCTGCTTTTGGAATATAGTTACCACTTGGGTTGTCAGGATTGATAAGGAGAAGACTGGCAATAGACTTTCCTTCAAAGTATTCCATCAAATCGTCAGCAGTATATGTAAAATCAGCATTATCTGGTGTAAAAACCACACTGCTATCCTTGTCCAGTCTGTTTGGATATTCCTCGAAAGTTGGGCGAACGATTCCTACCTGACCTAATGTGTGCTGCATCAGACTCTTGATAAGCTCTGCCGCACCATTTCCTACTACTACATGGGATGCTTTGATTCCAAAATTTCTGGCAGCAAGCAGGCTGTTTACTTTCATTCCAGAAGGATACTGGGTGAGAAGGGTATCAAAGCTGGCTCTCATCTCATCCATCAGTTTCTTAGGTGGGAAATATGGATTGACCAGATAGCAGAAATCCAACATCTGTGGATATCTCCAATATCCACCATATCTTGACGTGATGCTTGTCAGCTTTTCATCATCAGTTGGTGCAAACATAGTAGATGCTATGTCAAGATCCTGGATATCATCTATCTCATACCATAGTTGTCCCTGAAGCTTTTTAGCCTTAATCTCAGGATTATCAAGCATGGTGATAACTCGAAGGACCTGCTCATAGTACTCATTGTCTCCCAGGGCCTTGGTGTAAGCATCCAAAAATGGTACATATCGTGTCTCAGAGAATTGTTTGCTGAATTTGTAGATATTTACAGTCTTATAACATCCTGCAGTATGATTAAAATCAAACTTCTTTCCAGAAATAAACTCTACTATATTGTCATCATCATCTACACGGATACAAGTACCATCCATCCAGCTCTCATACTTGTCTACAAGAGCCAGCGTCTCACGTGGGTCCTCTATGAGTGTTGTAAGTACATCATCTTCAAAAATAACATCTGACTCCAGTAAAAGCGTATCCTCTCCAAGCAAATATTCCTTGGCAAGAGCCAGCGAATATATATTGTTGGTCTTGTCATATATTGGATTGTTGACATAGCAGATTGGTGTCTTGATATCAAGTGTTGCAATATAGTCCATGAGCTTTTTCCCCTCATAGCCTACTACTATGATTACTCTCGACAGTCCCTGTTTATCCAACTGTCTGAGTGCTCTTTCGATAAGAGTTACTCCGTTAACCTGAATCATGCACTTGGTGTTGTCATGCGTCAAATCTTTGAGACGTTTGCCCATTCCGGCTGCTAATATAAGTCCTTGCATCGTATATCCTCTCTGTAAATATTATTATTCCTGTAAAAACGCCTCCAACTCCTCAGGAGTACCCAATACATGTACCTTGTCAGGGCTGATATCTGAGATGTAAATCTCTCCTCCCTTTGACAACATATAATTATATAAAGGTGCTACATATTTTTCCCCATTAACTATATCCTTGAGCACCTCAGGATCAGAATAAAACTCGTTGTAGAGCTCCTCGTACAACTGACAGGTCTTGAAATAATAAGCTCCCAGCGTACAGTTATCTGATATTCTTACCTTTTCCTTAATCTCTATTGCTTTTCCAGTGTCGTCGCATCTCACAAAGCTCCAGTGGTCTCCTGGCGCCTTAAAACAAGGGATAAATCCATCACCCCTCAGCTCCTTGGAATTCATCTGGCCTGATTCTACATAGGTATCTATGTTGTAGATTAAAAGAGCATGCTTAGGATTCCAATATTTGGATGCCAACATGGCTGTTGTGGCCTGACCGTCTGTGAGATAGTCAAGAAGTATCAGCTCATAGTTTTCTATGCCTGTCAGCTTACATTTTTCCTCTACAAAGCCTCTCACATCGTTAGTCTCATCTGCCATGGCTATGAACACATACTTATCAACGCTATTGGCATAGCCCTGTAAGCTAATCATAGACCACTCAAAAAGCGTCCTGCCCTTGGCCTCTATCATATATTTAGGGACGCTATAGCCCGCTTTTCTAAAACGCGATCCCAACCCCCCCATTGTAATCACAATATCTATTTTGTTATTCATGGCTTTTCCTACTTCTCATCACATCTGGAGCGTCTGCAAATGTCATCAAGCTCCTGCGGTGTATGCTGCAAAAACTCATCAGGTCTTACTGCTCTGTCGTCCACGTAAAATCCCTTGTGTCCCGGCCATACCTTGCCAAACACTATCTCATCATAGGGAATATCCCATTTTTTCAGCCACTCAAAGAGCACTGGAGCTGTATTTTTGTTGATAAGACCTATATTTCCATCATAAGAATTCATATTTCTCGATGAAAAAAGTACTATTTTTGCCCCGTCTTCCTTGCATGCTCTTAGCTTTTGCACCATCTCAGGGTATGGAATCAGGTCTATATACTGCTCATCAGGTCTTTTTATAGGACATAGGGTACCGTCTATATCCATTACCAGAGTATATCCATCATACATTATCTTCTATCTCCTGTAATATATTGGCTGCGTTGAGGATAAATCCGTATACCTTGTGTGGATTGTCGATATGAAGTGGCAGCATGGAAATAAACAGTGATGCCTCATATACTCGAACCAGCCAGTAATTGTATCCGTTCTCCTCTACTTTTTTCTTGAATACCTGCTTGTGAACCTCATTGTCAAAATCAATAGCAAGCTCCGATTCAAATGTCTGGTTTACCTTGATTTCAAACAAGGCATTGTTAAAGAAATCATATCTGCCACAGATACTGTGACTGAGCTTGGCCAGGTCATAGTATGGATTAGTCCATAAATCATCTTCACTGATGGCACCCTTTGGATCTATGAATTTTAGCGTTCTGGTGGCCTTGTTGTACATGGTATTTGCAAAGCATGGGTCTCCGTGTCCGATAACAGCTATTGGCTCCTGCGGAATCATTCCCTCTATCTTGTCCTTGATGGCTATATATCTGTCCACCAGATTGTCCATATCCATGTCGTTGAGTGTCAAAAGAGTTGCTATTTTTTCATACTGTGGCATCCTCTTCAGCTCTGCCACACGGTTTCTTACCTTGCCGATATACAGTGCGTCTGCCACCAGCTTGTACTCATCTTTGCTAACAGGTCTTGCATGTCGATGATTGAAAAAATAGAAGTACTTGTCCAATATTACTTCCAGCTCATTACAGTCAATTGAACCGTGAACCCACTTGATAGCAAGGTCAGTCATATGCAGGCGTTCCATGGTGTAGCTGGCCCTGTCTTCAGTCTCCTGATAATTAAAAGGCTCCACAAACCAGAACTTCATATCTTCTGGCAGAAGATGCCAGAAATTATACTCTGCCTTAATCTTGGCCTTGTTGGTAGAGGTCTTGACAATAGTATATTCGTCTCCCTGAAGAGAATTGAAATATCTGGCGTCAAAATTGCCAGTGATGCATTGAATAAAATTCTCCACCTTGCCAATATTGATTATGCCACCTATACAGGTCTTTGCCTCAATATCTCTTGCAACTGTGCTCATACTCTCGTTATCTGAAGCCACAACTGCAC
>JABUSV010000220.1 GCA_021442555.1 Pseudobutyrivibrio sp.
GAACCCTGGACACCCTGATTAAGAGTCAGGTGCTCTACCAACTGAGCTAGTCGCGCATGTCCTTGTTCCTTACGAACAAAATGAATTATATAGCATAGATTTTAAAAATGCAAGCACTTTTTTAAAATTTTTTAAATTTTTTTTATTATATATATTATCAGAAAATTCAAACAAAAAGGAGGTTGCGTCTTCGTAACCTCCTTAGTATATATTATAGATTTGCAAATAATTTTTCTATCTCCTCTGGGCTCATTACCCTGTTTGGATCCGATAGATCTACACCTACATCTGGCACTTGTACTGGCTCCGGCTCTGAAGGAGCAGGTTCTTCTTCTGGTTCAGGTTGTTCCGGCTGCGCTTCAGGTTCTTCTGCAGAAGAAGAATCAGCTGCTCCGCTAAATAGAGCCGCTATTTGCTCTGGACTAAGTTGTGCATTTGGATCATCCGGGATGTCAACTGCTGGCGCCTTAGGTTCCTCTATTTCTGATTCTGCTATAACAGGTTCTTCAACTGTAGTATCATCAGATACTTCCTCTGCTACTGATTCCTCGATTACCATTTCATCAACAGTATCTTCTCCTGTTGATTCTGGCACCTCAGGTTCAGCAGCCAATTCATTAGCATATGCTTCTGGATCAGATGATAGACTATCAAGCATAGCCTGTATCTCATCGCTTGACAAATCATCTTCATCCTTTTTCTCATCTACAGCTTCTTCTAGAGGTTCTTCTAAGGATGGTAATTCTTCTTCCATTGCTGGCATATCATCAAGTGATGGAAGCTCATCTTCCACTACTGCGGCTTCGTCAAGTGCAGGTGATTCCTCCTCCATTACTGGAAGCTCATCTACTACAGGTGTTTCCTCTTCTAATGATTTAGCTTCTTCAATAACCGGCTCTTCTATTGTCTCTGTTACTGGAATTTGCTGAGCTGGCATCTGAACAGGAACACCGTTTGAAACTTTTGTCTCGATTGTTCCTATTTTTGAATTGAGCTCATCCATCTTCTGATGAACCTGATCTAACAGCTCCTGCTGCTGTTTCATAAGAGACTCGTTATTTTCTTCAAGCTTCTCCTGCATTGTAAACAGCTGATTTATCAATTCATCATTAGAATTCATTAAGGCATCAGTGTTTTCTTTGCTTCTGGAAATAGTAACCTTTGCTACGGCTTTTTGAGCATTAATAATTTCATCAGCTGGAAGGGCGCTTCCCTCTTCAATGGACTTTAATCTTTCTTCCATCTCATCGAAGCTTTTTCTAATAACAAGATATGAAGCTTTTTGAGCATTATATAATTCTTCATATCGCTTTTGTTCAACCTCTTTTGTTAGTAGGTTGATGTCTATAACTCCTGATATCAAGAAGAAAAGCACTACCACCATTAACAGTGCAACTATAGCTATTGCCAAAAAAACTCTATTAAAATTAATCATTATATAGATTTCGATAATAGCTAAGATAGCCTCTACAATACCTGCAAAGACCACTCTCATTTTGTACCTGGTAAGCTCGTCCATGTTAACCCCCGAAAGTATTATTTCAGCCTACGCCGAATAGTTTTACTATTTCTTCTGCAAATGAAATAGGATATAACTGTACCATTGTAGAATCTACAACTTCACCAATCTTTAACTTGAATGATATTTTTACATAATCTTTTTCTGGAGAGGCAAATATTTTTTCAAATATTCTTACACTCTCTACATCAATGTTGTCTGTCTTAGGTGGAGAAATATCCACATCTCTGTTGAGAATCATAGACAAAGAAGTAGCCGCAGAACCCATCATCTGGTTCATGGCTTCTGATACTGCCGACAGATGCATCTCGTTTAATTCACCGACGAAGTTACTTCCATCGCCACCCATCATCAGATCTGTTATCTTTTTTACATCGTCTTCTTTAAGGATTAAAACATTGCTTCCTGCCAAACCCTTAATGTAATTAATGTGAACGAGTATACATGTTCTTTCATAATCATCTAATGCTTCTGCCTTATTAATCATAGTGATTGTTGGCGTTGTAATATCTACAAGAAGATTACCAACTAAAGCACTAAGTGCTGTTGCAGAAGTTCCCATGCTAATGTTTGCTATCTCCCCCAAAGCAGACATTTGCAACTCATCTAAACCCTGTGCTCCCATATACTCCTCCATATTTCTATACTTATTGCATTATATAGATAAATTGATTATACAACATTTAAAGTTCTTAGACTATAATAGATATAAAAAAAATCGGAGGTATTTATGCAATATCGTAAATTTAAAGATCAAAATGAGATTTCTCTTTTAGGTTTCGGCTGTATGCGCTTTACTAAAAAAGGAAATTCTATGGATATCGATAAGGCAACTAAAGAAATTAAGCTTGCCTATGAGGGTGGTGTTAACTACTATGATACAGCTTATGTCTATGGAAGTAGTGAAGAAACACTTGGAACTGCTCTTAAAACTTTGGGTATTAGAGATAAAGTATATATTGCAACAAAATTACCTCATTACCTTATTAAATCTGTAGCAGGAGCAGAACGCATCTTCCAGGAAGAGCTACATAGACTTCAAACAGATTATATTGACTATTATCTTATGCATATGCTTACTGATACTGCTACTTGGGAAAAGCTTTGTGAAATAGGTATAAAAGATTGGATTGAAGACAAAATAAAATCTGGCCAGATAAAACATATTGGATTTTCATATCACGGCAAATCAGATGAATTTAAAAAAATAATAGATGCTTATGATTGGGATTTTGCGCAGATCCAATATAATTACATGGACGAATTCTCTCAGGCAGGTGTAGAAGGTTTAAAATATGCGGCTGGTAAAAACATACCTATAGTAATTATGGAGGGCCTCAGAGGTGGACGACTGGTAGAATTACTTCCAAACAGTGCAAAGCAAATGATATCAGATTTTGGCACTACTCCTGCAGCACTTGCTTTTAAATGGTTATACAATCAACCTGAAGTAACCTGCGTATTATCAGGTATGAACTCCCTTGAGATGGTAGAAGAAAACCTTCGTACAGCAGAAATAGGTATTCCAGGGTGTCTCACTGATGAAGAATCATCATTAATTAAAAAGATAAAAGAGGAAATCAATAAAACATTGAAAGTTGGCTGTACAGGTTGTGGTTACTGTATGCCTTGTCCTCAGGGTGTAGATATTCCTGGTACTTTTTCTTGTTACAATAAAATCTATTCAGAAGGACGCGCTAAAAGTAAAAGAGAATATTTACAAGCTACTACATATAGAAAAAATCCTTCTTCTGCTTCTTTATGTATAGGATGCGGAAAATGTGAGATACATTGTCCTCAACATCTTCCTATAAGACAGGAATTAAAGAATGCTGTAAGAGAATTGGAAACAACATCCTATAAGATAAAAAAAGCTGGAATTCGCCTGTTACATCTTTGGGGTTAATAGAAAATGGGAAATAGGTTTCTCCTATTTCCCATCTTTTTTTATTCCATTTGCCTTTATCATTGCTTCTATTGCCTGGGCTGCTCTTATAGCATGTATGGCATCCATGGCTTTTTTATATTCTTCATCTTGCTTCTTCTTTTGTTTTGAATATTCTTCGACTTTCTTTTCAAACTCTCTATTCTTTTCTTCCTGATGCTTTCTTACTTTCTTTTCCCATGTTGCATAGTCTGAGTTATTTCCATGTCTTACAGCAGAATTGCCTACAATTCTTTGGTTTGAAATATTGTATCCTTTTGTATCATTACATAAAAATTCATAAGCTTCTGTAATTCTTTGATAGACAGAAACATTTTGATTACCAGTGTCAGGATGATATATTTTTACCAATGATTTATAGGCAGCTTTTATATCAGACTCTTTTGCATTGGTTGTTAACCCTAGTGTACGTAATGCTTCGTTTCGCGTATTTATCATAATTAATATACAGGTGCATCCTCAACGGTTGGTACAGTCCATGGATTACCAGGTGTTGGATCCGTTGGATCCCATACTCTTGTTAATGGATCAAATTCATTTATCTGAGGTGTAGCAGGCTTTCCTAATGGTCCAGGAGAAGTTGGGTCATCATATATTATGGCTGGAAATCCATTAGGACAGTTATTATATAGCCACATAATATCTGCTACTGTCATTCGTATACATCCCAAGCTGGCTGGACTACCTAACTTGTTATATTCTGGGTATTCCAAGTCTGCTACGTTCTGACTATAGTACGGTACTGAATGAAACATAATTCCTCCATTTATTCTTATGGCATATTGAGCATATGTTCCATCTACCATCAGTCTCCATCTATATCTCGTAGAAGTATTCCATCTTCCCGTAGGTGTATCGTGACCTTCGCGACCTACACTACAGCATATAGCTTTTACTGGAACACTGTAGTCCCCATTTTGGTCTTGTCCATACACTGTTACTGTATTAAACACTCTGTTTGTCGCTACAAGATATGGTTGTTTATCTATTCCTGTAATATCCCAACCTAAGTTATTATAGACAGGTGCTTTAATAAATACATTGGCATTTGCTACTGTACTATTTCCGGATTTATCAGTGGCTGTTACTTCTATAACACAATTTCCAGGAACCGTAGGATCTCCTGATACAACCTGTGTTGTTAGTTTTGGATTACCATCATTATCCGATATTTTAGTAAGAAGACTTCCTGCTGTAATTTTCTTTCCTAAAACAAATGTTACTACATCTTTTCTTGCTTCTATTTCAGGAGGAATATGATCCTCGACATTTACTATTAACGCTTCTTTAGTTACTACTCCCTCAATATCAGTAGCAATTATATTTACTACTGCTTTACCAGAAGTTTGAATGCTGCCTTCTTTGATTTCAGAAGAAAGTGTTACTGATCCTTTACTAGATTTTGTTTCCTTTACTATTGACTCTATATCAATAGTTTCTCCTAACTGTATAGTTATTTCTCTGGTATTAAGTATAATTTGTGGTCCATTTTGTTCCACTATTTCAACGATGACCCTATCTGATGTAGAATTTCCATAATCATCATAAGCGGTTATTTCAACGATTGCCTGACCTTTTTTTGTAATATCTCCATCAATAACCTTAGAGCTGATATTTACATTTATTGTATTATCAGATACTTCCCTAATTGCCTGATTTTCATCAAAAATATCTCCTTCTTTTATCTGTATTGTTTCATCTATTATAAAAAGAACTGGAGCAGTCGAATCTACTACCATTACTTTTCTTTCCCATGCTATTGGACCAAAGCTATATACTACAGAATACATTCCTGGTCGTTTGCTATCTACAGTGCCAGATATGTTAATCTTATCAAAATCAATTATCGGTATATCATCAGTTAGTTCACTAATATCAAAATCATAACCTGCTTCTATAACATAAGGTTCTCCACTAAAAATATAGTGAGACACTCCCAGTAATACTATTAATACTATTACAGAACCTACTAATCCAATTAAGATGCCATTAATTACCTTTTTAATATTACTCACCTCTTTCTATCTGCATATTAACATATATTTATCAACAAAAACTATAGTTTGTGTTATTTTTTCCATAAAAAAAGAGTAGTTCATAATGAACTACCCGTTACTGTTCCCTGGGGGAATCGAACCCTCAACTGATCCTTAGGAGGGACCCGTTATATCCATTT
>JABUSV010000157.1 GCA_021442555.1 Pseudobutyrivibrio sp.
GCATCAAGAGTTTCCTCTTTTACAAGACGACCTGCTGTGTCATAGCAATAATCGTTGGCTGTCTTTAGGTTATTGGCATCATATGTCTTTATGGATGTTACTCTATCAAGCAAATCATAAGTCTTTTTTGTACTTATGCCATCACTTCTGTTTTCCTCTAGGACATTTCCATTGGCATCATATACATAGTCTATTTTTATTCCATCAGTCTGAGTAAATGATGCAATACGACTGTCCTTATCATAGGAATAGGTGGCACTTCTTTCATCTGGATATGTTAAAGTTATTAATCTTCCCAGCTTATCATAGTCATACTTTAGCCTTCTTCCTACAGCACTTACCTCTCTTATCTGACCTATGTTATCGTAGGTGTAGGTAGTGACTCCGTTAACGTCTTTCATACTTACAAGCTGATTATAGTTATCATACTCATATGAGACGTTTAGCTTCTTATCAAGGTATATCTCCCTGGTGTTTCCATAGCCATCATAGGTTATCTCTTTGGTCTTTCCTGATGGATATGTCGTCTTTTTTAAGGAACCGTCATTATAGTAAGCATATTCCTCCGTGGAGGTGTCAGCACTGATTACTGCTAACAGTTCTCCCGTTTTTGAATACTTATAGTTGACTTCCTTTTTGGCGCTTTTTCCTGTAAAAAGAGAATAGTCCATCTCTTTATCACAGGTAAGCTCTTTTATCATGTTTCCTGACTTATCATATTTATAGAAAACAAATACCTTATCAGGCTCTGCTACCTTGATAAGTCTATTCATTACATCATACTCGTAGCGTGATGTGACATCATTTGTATCTGTCATGGCAAGAAGGTTGCCATTGGCATCATACACGTAGTGGCTCTTATTACCCTCTTTATCTGTGATACCTACTACATTGCCGGCTCTGTCATAGGTATAATAAGTAGCATTTCCCCTACCGTCATACTCTGCTACAAGGTTATTATCCTTATCATATTCATTTTTAAGTGTGATACCCCCACAAGTTGTAGTGGATACCACGTTCCCATTACCATCATAGCTATAAGATGTTGTTAAGGTATCTACACTCTTAGTTAGAACATTTCCATTACTATCATAAGTAAATGTGGTTACAACACCGTTTGTATCCTTTTGAGATACAACCCTGTCTAACTTATCATAGGTATAACTTACCTTCCTGTCTCCTACAGTCTCTGTTAATACCCTGTCTTTACTATCGTAGGTATAGCTGACTGTGGCTTGCCCCTTTTGCTCCTTTTTTACAAGCCTGTTAAACTCATCGTAGGTATAGCTTATCTTTCTATTGCCAAGCTCTCGTCCCTTTTCCTCGGTACTTAAAACATTACCCCTGTCATCATAGGTATATATGGTTTCTATGCCATAAGCATCTGTCTGACTTATAACCTGGTCCTTTATGTCATACTCACTTTTTACAGTAACACCGTTATAGGCCTCTGTTTTAATGAGGTTTGTCCTGTCATCATAGGTATACTTTGTTACAGCCCCCTCTGGGTTAGTCTCCTCTACAATAAGATCTAGCTTATTATACTTATAAGTTGTGGTTGCTCCTCTTGGGTCAGTCTGCTCTATGAGATTACCCATGGCATCATACTTATAGCTTGTGATGTTTCCCAAAGGATCCTTGGTATAAGACTGGTTTCCTGCCGCATCATAGCCCATCTCAGTGGTGTTACCCTCTGCTGTGGTTGTTGATGTAAGCTGACCCAGGCCATTATAAGTATAGGTGGTCTTATTGCCTGACTTATCTGTCTTGGATGTAAGATTTCCAAAGGCATCATAGGTCATGTATACTATCTTTCCATCTGCTGTCTTGGTGGAAGTGATATTACCTGATCCATCATAGGTCATGACTGTGGTCTGACCCATGGCATCTGTTATGGTAAGAGGCTGTCCATTGCCATCATAGGTATACTCTGTTGTGGCATTAACCTTACCATCTACTGTCTCTGTTGCTGTAAGAACATTTCCATTGGCATCATAAGTAAAGGATGTCTTTACACCCTTTTCATTCTCCTGTGTTAATACCTTGCCGTTTTTGTTATAGGTATACCTTACATGCTCTCCAAGACTTGTAGTATATTCCAACACATTAGAAAACTCATCATAGGTATACTTTGTTACTATACCCTCTCTTGTGGTTTCCTTTACTACATTACCCTTTGAGTCATATTCAATCTCATCCTTGGTTCCATCAAAGTACTTCTTTGACAGGATGTTTCCTGATATGTCATAGGTATAAATTGTCTCTTTACCAGCTACATCTGTTTCCTTGGTAAGCCAGCCCAACTTATTATAGCTATACTTTTTTGTACGCCCTAAGGCATCTGTTTCTGATATCTTATTCTTATGCAGGTCATAGCTATAGGTGGTAACATTGCCAAGCTTGTCTATGGTCTTTACTACGTTACCATCTAAGTCATACTCGTACTTTACGCTGTTTCCAAAGCAGTCTATCTGCTCTGTAAGATGCCCTGAGGCATCATATACTGCTCCCTGAATGATGCCTCCTGGCTTTGTCTCCTTTGTTACTCTGCCACAGCTGTCATAGCTATAGCCAAACACATTTCCATTGGCATCTGTAAGGGTGAGCATGTTACCTGCTCCATCATAGGTATAGCTCTTTTTTGCGCCTGTTCTATCCTCTTCTGTTGCAACCTGACCTAGTGCTGTATACGTATAGGTCGTTGAGTTTCCTAAGGCATCTGTTACCTTTACCAATCGGTTTGAACCATCGTATGTAAAGCTGGTTTTATTTCCTTCATAGTCGGTCTCTGACAGCTTATTGCCATTTGAATCATAGGTATAACTTAAACTTCTGGTTTTCCCCTCTGATGTCTCTTCCTGAAGGATTATTCTGCCTTCACTATCATACGTATACTTAGTAGTAATCCCCTTCTCGTCTACCTTTGAAGTCATTCGATTCATGGCATCATAACTATAGGTTAAGACCTTGCCATCGTATCTTACTTCCTTTAAAAGATTACCAGAAGCGTCATACTCATAGCTTACTTCTCTTTTAAGCTTATCTGTCATCTTAGTGACAAGGTCTAAGTCGTTATACTCATAACTTACTGTGGCGCCACTTTCATCTGTTTCTAAAATGACTCTTCCCTTGGCATCTCGTGTGTATTCTACAGATGCTTTGCCCTCAACAGCTTCACTTTTTACCTCATCATTACTGTCATAGGTAAAGGTTGTAACCTTGGCATTCTCATCTGTTTGCGATGTCATGTTTCCATTGGCATCATACGTATATGATACTGTTGTTCCATCTGCATTTGTAAGCTTAGTGATTCGACCCATGTTATCATAGGTCATTTTTACACTGTTATTAGCTGGGTCCTTTACTCCTGTGTTTCTGTCAGCTGCATCATAAGCATATTCTTCTGTTGTACCATCAGGATTGGTCTGTCTAATCAGCTTTCCTGTTGCTGAATACTCATATATAGTAGTTCCTGATAAAGTCGTAGAACTAACTAATCTGTCGCAGGCATCATATTTGTTTTCTGTTACATTTCCATTTGGGTCTGTTGTTGATGCTATGTTATAGCTATTTTCTGTCTCATATGAAAAGCTGGTTACTGCTCCACTTGAAGATGTGCTACTTAACAGTCTGTTTTTAGCATCATATACAAATGTAACTACTGTATTATCAGGATATGTTATCGTAGCAGGATTATAGTATTCATCAAAGGTATATTTCGTTACCCTTCCCTTCTCATCTGTTTCAGATGAGAGGTTTCCTGCAGCATCATAGCTATAGGTGATTTGTATGATTTCGCCCCCATTAGGCTTTACCTCACTTAGCATGTGATTTGCTTCATCATAAGTATAGCTACAGGTTAACCCTGCCTTATCCGTATAGCTAAGCATATTGCCACGATTATCAAAGGTTTTTGTCTCCTCTTTGCCATCGGCATAGCTTATCTGCTCAGTCTGGCCTAAGGCGTTACTTACATAGGTGTTAGTCTGATTCTTTGGGTCTGTAAAGGTGGCTTTAGTCTTGCCATCATTAGCGGTCTCATATGTGAAGGTCGATTTTTCCCCCTGTGCATCTGTATAGGATACTACCTGGTTGGCATCGTTATAGCCTATAGTTAAAGTTTTTATGCCAAGAGGATTGATAGCTGTTTTAAGACGATTCTTATCATCATAGCTATAGGTAGTCACATTACCATTTTCATTGGTTACGCTACCTAACAAGCCAGCCTCGTTATACTCATAGCTTATAGTTCCACTATCTGGCTTTGTGATAGTTATGATACGCCCCTGATCATCCATGGTCATGGCATAGACTCTGCCTGCTCTTGTAGTCAGGGTAAGACCATTAGTCTTATCATCAGTGTTTACACTGGTATCTGTATTTTCATCTGTATTAGTATCTGTATTGACATCTGCAATGGTTTTAACCTCTGCATTACCATCTTCATATGAGAGAGTAAAATACTGCCCCTTCTTATCTCCCATTGAAAGAAGACTTCCTTCTGCATCAAAGGTATAGAAGTTCTTTTGTACATCTACTACCTTATAGCCTGTTATATTGCCTTCTTCATCCTTTTGCTCTTCTATTTCATAATTAGGGTCGTCCTCTATATCTACAGTTCGACCATCATCCATGAATACGACATGATGTCCGTTTTCTTTTTCGATAAGTGCTATATCAAAAATAGAGGATACTCCATATCCAAAGTATCCTCTAAAGCTTTGCTCACTGGAGTGAAATGTTCTTGATATCTCAAAGCTTGCATGCTCACTTAACTTTATGTCTGTTTCTGTATATAAGAGTCTGCCGTTAGATAAGTTGATGTTGCCGTAGGCAAACTCTGTTCCTATGGTTTCACCGTTGTATTTATAAGAATCTATAAGTTCATCTGTCCACTGGGTTTGGTATATCTCTTTTAATTCTTCGGAAGGATTGGGTATGTAAAGAGTAGAACCCTTGGCTACGCCAAAGATTCCTATGTTATTGATTGTCTTTAGATCTGCCAGCTTTATTCCATATCTCTTTGCGATATCTTTTAGCTTTTCTCCCTTTGCCACCTGGTGTACGGCAAAGCTTTCGCTAGAGGCTTTGTAGAGTTCTGTGGTTTCTGTGGTGGTGGCTGGGGTACTATTAGAGTTGTTAGTGGTACCTATGTTAGATGTTGTGGCATTAGAAGTGGTATTTGAGCCGCTTGTGTTAGAGTTGTCCTCTGCTGGGCCCGCGGATTCTGTATCAGTGTTCTCTGAGTCTGTTTCACTGGTTGTGCCATCATTAGAATCCTCAGTGTTGGCATTCTCAGTCTTATCTGTTGTAGTTAAGGTGTACTCAAAATACACCTGATGGGTTGCGTTTGGAGCAAACTCATTAGGCTGCAGCTGATTTGATTCCGCATCATTCAACTGTAGTTCTACTGATATTCGTACCTTGCCATCAGCTGATGTGATGCTTTCTTCTGACACTTCAACAACATTTCCCCTGTTCTCTCCTGGTGTATCTATGTAATAGACTACGTCTGATACAACACCTTCTGTCTCTAGTTCAAAGGCTGCTGTTACAGACTTTGCTTCTATCTTCTTTCCGTTCTTTGTAATAGCAGGAGTTAAGGTAATTACACTATTTGTGTC
>JABUSV010000036.1 GCA_021442555.1 Pseudobutyrivibrio sp.
GTATTTATGAGGCAAGTCCTGTAAAAATTCTTCTATTTCATTGCGTGTGGCATATTCTTTTGCGAGCTTTCGCAATTGGGGAAGCCTCACACCAACAATATATTCTGACGAAATATTGGGAACAAGCCTGGCTGAAAAATCCTTATATTTTAGGTCCTGAAGATCATATAACCTGTCTAGTATTTCTTTTTGAATCATAATTTCCTCCACACATAATAGTTTATTATAGCGAAAAATGAAAAAAGTTGTTGACATTATTAACAATATAGATTAAATTTACTTCATCAGACGTACTACGACAGCCGTAGTACGACAGATAAAGTACGACAGACGAAGTAAAGGAGTGAAGCGATGGCAGAAATTAGCAGTGATGTTATCCGAGGCTACAATGATACCATTATACTTTTTCTGATTAAGGACGAACCAAGCTATGGTTATGAAATCCAAAAACAGATAAGGGGTCTTTCCCAGGAAAAGTACATTATTAAAGAAACTACGTTGTATTCAGCGTTCAGTAGACTTGAAAAAGCCGGTTTTGTAGAAAGCTTTTTAGATGACAGCAGCGGTAAAAAAAGAACTTATTACAGAATTACTCCAGAGGGATTGGCCTATTACTATGGCAAGTGTGAAGAATGGGAACTGACCAAGGAGGTTGTTGAACACTTTATTATGAAGGAGGCAAAAAATGGAAGCAATTAGACAGTATATAGAGAGTATGTTCAAGACATTGCCAAACAGTGCTGAAGTATTAAAGGCAAAGGATCATCTTATGGAAATGGCTGAGGACAAATATTTAAGCCTTATAGAAGAAGGTCATACACCTAACGAGGCTGTTGGCAAAGTAATTGCAGAGTTTGGCAATCTGGATGAGCTTAAGGATGAGCTTGGTATAGCAGACGAAGTAGATTGGGAAGAGCAGAATTCGTTAGAGATTAGAAATCTTAGTCTTATAGAAGTTAAAGAATACATACACGATTATTCCAGTGCGGCATTACTAAGAGGATTTGGAGTTTTGTGTTTTATATGTTGCATAATGCCTTGCATCATATTGGAAAATGATATTGGTGCTGCGATTATGTTCATAAGTGTAGCACTTGGTGTGGTTTGTATGATTATACAGCGTGCCATGAAGGCCAAATGGGATTATATTGAAGTGACAAGATGCGCTATAGAGTTAGGCGTGGCTGAGTATGTAAAAGAAGAGTTCAAAAACAATAAAGTAAAGATTGTTGCAATTCAGTCTGTAGGAATTCTTTCATTATTATGTTGTATAGTTCCTTGCATTATTATTCATGATAGTGAATGTGCTGCCTGGATGATACTTATGATTGGAACAGGCGTGATGCTTAACATTTTTTCATTAGGAATCAAAAAAGCATATGACATCATCCTGAGTATTAACCCACGCAATACTGTAGGTGGAAAATATACAAAGGGCTCAGGCAGAATAGTATATGACAATCCAAATATCGCAGCCATTATGAGTATTTATTGGACATTGGTGGTTTGTGTGTACTTAAGCATCAGTTTTATTACTTTTGGGTGGTTCATCACCTGGATTATTTTTCCAATAGCAGCCATTGTAAACAATTGGATTGAAACAGCATACGGAGAAAGGGAATAGACATGAATAAAAGACTTAGAAACACAATATTAGCTGTATTTAGCATCATAACAATAGGATGTATTGTTTTTGGAACATTCAGAATGTTTGGAATAGGACGTGGGAAGGTTCCTTTCTGGGGGCCATTGTTAGGCGCTTCTGATAAATCAGGTACAGTTGGAGCTACTAAGATTGCAGAGGACATCGATGATATTGATGTGATTCTTAGTTATGGTGATATAACCATCGAAAAAGGAAATAATAATGCTGTTTCTGTTGAGTGTAATGTAGAAGAATTTACACCTATAGTGGAATGCAAGAATGGTAAGCTGGTTATAGTCAGTCCTGACAATAATGTTGTAAATACAGAATTTTTGAACATCAGTGTAAATGTAACAGTCAAGGATGATATAGATAATATGGAAGTGGATCTTGCACTAGGAGATGCTGCCATTAAAAATGTGGAAGTTACAGAAAAGATGGACATATCCCTTTCATTGGGAGATTTGACAATAGACAATGGTTCTACAAAATCACTGGAGGTAGACTCATCTCTTGGAAATGTAGATATTAGTAAGTGTAAGTTTGATGATGCAGATATTCAGGCAAGCCTGGGAGATACAAAAGTGGAAGTTTGTGATGAAATCGATAATTATTCTATGGATTTAACTTGTAGTCTGGGTGATGTAAATGTAGATCATGATAAGTATTCAGACTATTACAAGTCTAATAACGGTAATAAGAGACTTGTAATTAACTGTGATTTAGGCGATATTAGTGTAGAAAAATAATCTGCACAGGAGTATCAAATTGAAAAAAATAATATCACTTACGTTAATAACAACATTATCACTTGGCCTGGTTGCATGTACCAGTAACAATCAGAAGGATGCTAATGCATCTGATGCCACAGCCTTGAGTTCAATGAGAATAATTAATGGACATTTGGAAGATAGCACAACGGATGACAAATACCGTACTACCTATGAGGTGTTTGTATACAGTTTTTGTGATAGTGATGGAGACAGAGTAGGAGATATTAATGGTTTAATAAGTAAACTAGACTATATAGATGAGTTGGGCTGTAATGGCATCTGGCTTATGCCCGTTATGCCATCGCCATCTTATCACAAATATGACATTACCGATTATAAAAACATTGATTCTGCGTATGGCACCTTGGATGATTTTTCAAATTTGGTGAACGAGTGTCATGATAGAGGAATTGATTTATACATAGATTTTGTAATGAACCATACTTCAAGCCAGCATCCCTGGTTCAAAGAGGCAGTGGAATATCTGTCTTCTCTTGAAGAAGGTCAGGATATAGATTATGAGGCGTGTAAGTATGTACAATATTACAATTTTATCACTGAACCTAAGAATGGCTATGCACCGGTACCGGGAACTGATAATAGATTCTACTACGAATGCCGTTTTGTAAGTGAGATGCCAGATGTTAATCTGGATTCTGCAGCTGTAATGGATGAATACAAAGATATTGCCAAGTTCTGGTACGACCTTGGTGTTGACGGGTATAGGATGGATGCTGTAACCAGCTATTATACAGAGGATACCCAGGCATCTATTAATGTATTAAGTGAATTTGCTGAATATGTCCATGGACTTGACCCAAATCTATATATAGTGACAGAGGCCTGGACTGCAGCAGATACCTATGACAGATACTTGGAAAGTGGTGTGGATTCTACATTTGAGTTCGAGTTTTCTCAGGCTGAGGGATATATTGCAAAGGCCCTTAATACAGGGAAAGCTTCCACTTACGCCAAACACCTTGATCCTAGCGTAAAAGGCCTCAGGGCTTATAACGAGGCTGCCATTCCTGCACCTTTTTATACAAATCATGATACAGCAAGAACCGGTGGTTATTATACTGGAGAGTTTGCAACCCAAAAGGCGAAAATGGGCTGGGCAATGAGCCTGACCATGACAGGCAACAGTTTTTTGTATTACGGAGAAGAACTGGGCATGAGAGGCTCGGGAGATGATGAAAACAAGCGCCAAGCTTTCTTGTGGTGCGATGATACCAATGCCAAAGGAATGGCAACTGCCCTTAAAGCAACTAAGAACATAGATAACAGGTTGGGTTCTCTAAAACAACAGCAGGATGATGGAGATTCCATTTACAACTTTGTAAAAGAAGTAATCAGGATAAGAAACTCTTCTCCTGTAATCAGTCACGGGGAGGCTGTTTTTGTGGAAGAAGCATCTACTGACAGCTGTTGTGTTGTAGAAAAAGAATATCAGGATAAGAAAATGTGGCTACTATATAATGTAGGAGCTGAATCTCAAACAATAGATTTGAGTAAAATAAAAGGTGAGGCTACCATATATGGGGCAGCGCTCACCAATTATAGTGTCCTGTCTATCGAGGATGACGCCATAAGCGTACCTGGATATTCGTTAGTAATAATTGAATAAAAGATTATTCGACGGCCAGCTTCTTTATGGTAGCCAGGCCGTTATTTACTGCTGGAATGGCTATGATTACGATTGTAATTGCAGCCTCTGTGAAGATATACACTGCGTTGTATGCCAATGAATATGGAAGTGCATTCCAACCATCCCAGGCATAAGTGCCAAAGAAAATCCATCCGGATAATACGGCAAATACATATCGTCCTAATACTGCGACAAAGTAGCCTTTTAGGATTCCATGCTTTGAATTGGAAAAGAAGCCTGATAATCCAAGTGCACCAAATGCAAGAAGGTAATCAACAACAAGCTGCAGGGGATACAGTACATAAGGATCAATAACAAGCTGCAGGATACCATAAGCTACACCAGTTAAGATGCCCACTCCTGCACCAAACCAATAGCCAGGAAGGCATATAAAAAGCATGGAAAGTAATGTAAGTGAGCCTCCAGTTGGAAAACTGAAAAGCTTGATATTGGATAAGATAGTGCCAAGGGCAATGGACATAGCACAAAAAGCAAGCTGTTTGGCTGAAAGCAATGTTTTTTGCTCTTTGTCTTTGCGCTTGTCTTTGGTAATAAGAATACCAATTGCAAATAAGATAATAAGAACAACTACAAGAATTGTTTTGCCAAGTAAGGTTGGAACGTAGGTTGTCTCGCCCCAGTCATTTACTACCACATTGTAGAGCATAAAAAAAATCTCCCTTCTGAGTGTGCTAGGAGAATATCTATATAAGCTTCCTTACGCCGGTATTATCCGGTTCAAGTGATGAGGGTCGAAGAAAAACTTCTCTCAGCCAATGCACCCCTAGCACAAATATTTGATTTCAAAAGCAAGTCTAATGCATTTATCCTGAAAATGCAACAGAAAAAAGATTAGTAAAATTAACGGTGACTCTTTATAAAAGCAACAAATTCATCCGAAGGAACTGCCTTTGAAAAATAATAACCCTGAATGTAATCACATCCAATTGAACGTAAGTATTCAAACTGCTCTTTGGTCTCAACGCCTTCTGCAACTACCTTTGCACCCATGGAGTGAAAGATGTTCTGCATTCGCTCAAAGAAGTCGTGAAGCTTGTAGTCATCACAGGTTCTCTGGGTCATTTCCTTATCAAATTTAATCATGTCAAATTCTGAGGTTACAAGACGCTGCAGATTTGAATAGCCCGAACCAAAATCGTCAAGAATCAGGTGATATCCTTCTTCTCTAAGAAGGGAAAGATTCTCTGTAAAAACAGCAGGTGCATTGTTCGAGGCGGTCTCTGTTATCTCAAAATTAAGTTGGCTTTTGTCGATGTTATATTTTTCTGTGATGTTCTTTACAACCTTAATAAAGTTTCGCTGAAGAATCTGAGCTGCTGAAAGGTTCATTTCTATGGAGTGAAGACCAAGCTCGTCCCAGTCATCTCTTGAAATAAACTCGCAAACCTTTTCTAAGACAATGTTTCCAATCGTGATAATTGAACCATTGGCCTCAGCG
>JABUSV010000062.1 GCA_021442555.1 Pseudobutyrivibrio sp.
GATAACGCATCGGACTCCGACTCCGAAGACCGCCGGTTCGAATCCGGTCGCCTACAGTTAATATGGAGGCTAACATGAGAACATTTAGAGCTAGAATTAACAAAGCTGTTGACTTGGCAATTAAAAATAAGAGATATTTTTGGGCTCTTGTTGTATTAATCTGCATTGTGCTTCTTTTGGTTTTTGCCACTGACAAACCAATAGAGAACACTGATCCCATGGCAGGTGCTACAGATAAGTATTCTGCTGAAATCAGCCCAGAACTGGATGCTTTAATCAGGAATTATTATCAGGCTTACCAAAATGGTGATGTTGAAGCAGTCAGAGCAATTGCAAATCCATTGTCTGACGAAGAGGCAAGCTATATTCAGTTTTACAGTCAGTATTTGGAAAGTTTTAATGACATAAAGATTTTTACAAAAAGAGGGCTTGATACTTCTTCAATGCTGGTTTCTGTTGAGCTTAATCTTAAGCTTAAGGATATTGACACACCAGCACCTGGCTTTGATTTCTTTTATGTAGAGACAGCAGAAGATGGAAGTTTATATATAAACAATTTATATGGTTCTTTCAATCAGCTGAATGGTATATTTGATTGTGATGCAAAGGTAACTACTTTAATTGCTACATTTATTCAGCAGGATGATGTGCTTGAAAAGCAGGCTCTTGTTTCTCAAAAGTATCAGGAGGCGTTGGCAAATGATGTAGGCCTTAATAATTTTGTATCAAAAACTTTGCCTGAGGGTACTGTTAACTGGAATACTGAGTATAAGGCTGCGGTTGCGCAGGCGGAGGCAGTAGCTGCCCAGGAAGAAGCTGACAGATTGGCCCAGGAAGAAGCTGAGCGTCAGGCTGCTATAGAAGCAGAGGAAGAAGCTAACGCTTATTATGGAAAAACTAATGATGAAGTGAAGGTAAGAACTGAAGCATCATCTGATTCCACATCAGTAGGAACTCTTTCAAAAGGTACAAAGATTAAAATCTATGCATTAGAGGGAGATTTTTACAAATTTGATTTTTCTGGTTCAAGAAAATATGTCAGCAAAGATTACGTGGACGTACAAGAAAAACAGTCAGAAACAGACCAGGATAATAATTCAGATAATAACGACGGCGATGATAATGCTAACGATAATTCATCGTTACCTGAAAAAGGAGAAGAAATAACTCTTTCTGCAACATGTAATATCAGAGAAAAGATGGATACAGATTCCTCCAAGGTTGCTGTAGCTTATGCTGGAGAAAAAGTAAAGGTTGTTATGAATTATGCTGAAGGTTGGACCAAGGTAAAATATGGCAACAAAGAAGGTTATATCAAAACAGAGTTGTTAACAGAATAATTCAATTGCGGAGATCTAAGGATCTCCGTATTTTAATATTTATGAGTGAATTGGTAAGATTAAATAAATATCTCTCAAGCATTGGTGTTTGCTCAAGAAGAGCCGCTGATGCAGCCATAGAAGCTAATAGGGTTACTGTTAATGGACAGATTGCAACAATGGGGCTCAAGGTGGATGGTACAGAAGAGATTATTATTGATGGTAAAAAAATAGACAAAACCAAGGATGATTTTGTTCTTATTGCTTTTAATAAACCTAAGGGTGTAGTGTGTACGGCTGCAAAAAATGATAAGAATAATATTGTTGATTATATTGATTATCCTTGCAGAATATATCCCGTTGGAAGATTGGATAAAGACAGTCATGGCTTAATACTTTTAACAAATGAAGGCGATCTTGTTAACAAGATTATGAGGGCTTCTAATTACCATGAAAAGGAGTATATAGTAAAGGTAAATAAGGAAATTACATCTGATTTTATAAAGAAAATGTCTGAGGGAGTATATCTTGAAGAACTCGATACTGTAACCAGAAAATGTCAGGTAAAAAAACTTAAAAAGGATGTTTTTTCAATTATATTGACACAGGGGTTAAATAGGCAAATCAGACGAATGTGCTCTGCACTTGACTACACAGTGTTTGATTTGAAACGTATTAGAATAATGAATATTAATATTGAAGGCATCAAAGAAGGAACTTATAGGGACGTTTCATCAAAGGAACTTGATGTGCTTAAGAAAATGATAGAGGGCTCAAAGAATTGATAAATTACTTAGAAGAATACAAACAGCTTAAGGAACAGGTAGAATACCATAGTAATAGATATTATAACGAGGATAATCCGGAGATATCTGATTATGAATATGATCAGTTAATGCTTAAGATTAAAGCAATTGAAAAGGAACATCCAGAATTGATTACAAGTGATTCACCTACACAGCATGTAGGCGGTACAGTAAAAAGAGAAGCTGGAGTTTTGGTACGTCATAATGTTCCAATGCTATCTTTGCAAGATGTATTTTCAAAGGAAGAGGTTGATACGTTTGTAAATGATATTCTTGATGAATATTCTGATGCTGAATTTGTAGTTGAGTATAAAATTGACGGTCTTTCCATGTCATTAAGATATGAAAATGGCATTCTTGTAATGGCTGAAACACGAGGCGATGGTATAAATTTTGGCGAAGATGTTACATTAAATGCCAAAGAAATGCCAGATGTGGTTCAAAAACTGAAAGATGCTCCTGATTATCTTGAGATTCGTGGAGAAGTTTATATGACGGAAGCTGCATTTGAACACACCAATGAAATGCAGGAACTTTTGGGGAAAAAGACTTTTGCTAATCCTAGAAACTGCGCTGCTGGTACATTACGTCAACTTGATTCTTCTGTAGTAAGGGAAAGAGGTTTATCTTTATTTATTTTTAACCTGCAACAAGTTAAAGGTATGGAATTTGATACTCATACTCAGTCCTATGATTACCTTAAGAGCCAAGGAATAAAAGTAATTGATAATTATAAAATATGCCATAATGCAGATGAAGTTTGGCAGGCTATATGTAACATAGGAGATGCCAGAGGCGAGTTGGGCTATGATATAGATGGTGCTGTTGTTAAGCTTAATTCATTTGCACAAAGGACCGCCAAAGGAAACACTTCTAAGGTTCCAAAGTGGGCTGTAGCATATAAGTATCCGCCTGAGGAGAAGGAAACAGTATTAAGAGATATTGAGCTTACTGTAGGAAGGACTGGAAGAATAAATCCTACCGCTATTTTTGACCCAATAAAACTTTGCGGAACCAGCGTCTCAAGAGCTACACTTCATAATCAGGACTTTATTAATGAGCTTGATATAGGTATAGGTGATACCATAGTCGTTTATAAATCAGGAGAGATTATTCCAAAGATTAAAGAGGTTAAACACAATCTACGACCTGCCCATGTAAATACTTTTGTTATTCCGGATAAATGTCCTGCCTGTGGAGCTACATTAATTAAAGATGACAATGTTTCAGATATAAAATGTGATAATCCTACATGTCCGGCTCAAAGAGTTCGTCATATTATTAATTTTGTATCAAGAGATGCCATGGATATTAAAGGATTTGGTACAACTTACATTGAGGATTTGGTTGAACAGGGCTTTTTAAATGATATTTCTGATATTTACACACTGTCAGAACACAGAGATACACTTGTTGAACTTGGAATAATAGGTAAAGAAAAAAATACTGATAAGCTTTTGTCTGCTATTGAGGCATCAAAATCTAATGATGCATATAGATTGTTTACAGGTTTTGGAATTCCTAATGTGGGAAAAAATGGAGCAAAAGCTGTGGTTAAATACTTTAAATCTATAAATAGTGTAATGACAGCTTCCATTGAAGAGCTTACTAACGTTAATGATATAGGAGAAATAAGCGCAAGATGTATTTATGGATATCTACATGATGTCAATAATGTTACAATTATTAAAAAACTGGAATCAGCAGGTGTTAATATGCTTTGCCAAGAAGAAAAAAATGCTTCAGATAAACTGTTGGGATTAACATTTGTTATTACTGGAACGCTACCTACCATGGGAAGAAATGAAGCCGCAGCATTATTGGAATCGCATGGGGCAAAAGTGTCAGGCTCTGTATCAAAGAAAACGGATTATCTTTTGGCAGGGGAAGCAGCAGGAAGTAAGTTGGAAAAAGCTAATGCACTTGGAGTTAAAGTAATAACAGAAGAAGAATTACTAGAAATATTAAAATAGAGGACTAAATTATGCCAATTAGAACACAAAATGATTTACCTGCTAAAGCTATATTAGAATCTGAGAATATATTTGTAATGGACGAAAACAGAGCTATGCACCAAGATATTCGTCCAATTAGAATTGCTATTCTTAATCTTATGCCTCTAAAGGAGGCAACTGAACTTCAGCTTCTCAGGTCCTTATCAAATACACCATTGCAGGTGGATGTTACATTTTTAACTGTTGAAAGTCATGAATCAAAAAATACCAGTAAATCTCATCTTAATGCTTTTTATGAAAGTTTTTCTGATGTTAAAGATAAATTTTACGATGGATTCATAATTACTGGGGCACCGGTAGAACAAATGCCTTTTGAAGAAGTCGATTATTGGAGCGAACTTACTGAAATAATGGATTGGACTAAGACTCATGTTACAAGTACACTTCATTTGTGTTGGGGAGCTCAAGCTGGATTGTATTACAGATATGGAATAGATAAATATGATTTAGAACATAAGATGTTCGGTGTATTTTGGCATAAGGTTCAAAATCGTAAGACACCTCTTGTAAGAGGATTTGACGATATGTTTATGGCGCCTCACAGCAGACATACAGGTGTGTCTACAGAGCTAATAGAAGCATGTCAGGATCTTACAGTCTTAGCCAAGTCTGACGAGGCAGGAGTGTTCTTGTGTATGACAGAGGATGGAAGCAATATTTTTGTGATGGGACATCCTGAGTATGACAGAATGACGCTTGATACAGAATACAAAAGAGATTTATCTAAAGGACTTAAGATTGAAAAGCCAGTGAACTATTATCCTAATGATGATGAAAATGAGAAGCCACTTTTACAGTGGAGAGCTCATGGTAATACGTTATATACAAATTGGCTCAATTATTATGTATATCAGAATACTCCATATGATTTTACAACGGGAAAAAATTAGTTTTAAATAACAGACGTTAATGATATACTATGTTTAGTTTTTTAAGACTATTAGGAGGCAAAAATGGCTGAGAATAAAAATTTTTCAATAAATATTAATGGAGATGGTGAGGTTAGGATTTCTGAGGAGGTTGTAGGTATTATTGCTGGACTTGCAGCTACTGAGGTCGATGGTGTTGAATCTTTAGCAGGTAATCTCACGTCGGATACAATAGCAAAAGCTGGTGCTGGCAAATTATCAAAGGCTCTTAGAGTAATAGAGACAGATGAAGGAAAACTTATTGTTCGTCTTTCTATTAATCTTAGCTATGGTTTTGAAATACCAGCGGTTTGCGCTGTAGTTCAGGATAAGGTTAAGGCTGCT
>JABUSV010000134.1 GCA_021442555.1 Pseudobutyrivibrio sp.
TGACAGTGCTGTAATTGATGAAAATGGCCTGCTTGATTCAAGACAGTAAAGGATTGTTTTTGATATAAAACAATAGTAGATTTTGGACTTCAGAAAGTACATTTTATATAGGAATATAAGTCTTCTTGCCCTTGAATTGCTCTATCAATAGGACTATATTAGTGGGGTAGCAAAAACGACAAATGAGTTTTTGGCTACAGTGTTTTGTTAGTAAAGGAAAGAAATATATTTAAGAAAAGAGGAAAAAACATGTCAGGTTACGGTTTCGGTAATTTAATTCAGATTCTTAAAAAGAATCCAAAGAAGATTGTATTTACAGAGGGTACAGATCCTCGTATTTTAGAGGCATCCAGCCGTCTTTTAGGTTCAGATTTCCTTACACCAATTCTTGTTGGTAATGAAGCTGAGGTTAAGGCAGCGGCAGAGGAAGTAGGATTTAATATCAGAGGGGCAGTTATTATTGACCCAGCTAATTATGAACGCTTTGACGAGATGTGCGAGCTATTCTGTGAGCTCCGTAAGAGTAAGGGAGTTACAATGGAACAGGCTAAGGCTACATGTTCAGCTCCTAACTATTTTGGAACCATGCTTGTAAAGATGGGTGTTGCGGATGCACTTTTAGGAGGTGCTACATATTCTACAGCTGATACAGTAAGACCAGCTCTTCAGGTTATTAAGACCAAGCCTGGTAACTCAATCGTTAGCTCATGCTTCATTATGGTTCGTCCCGCAGCATCTGGTGATAACGAAGTTCTTGCAATGGGTGACTGTGCTATTAACATCAAGCCAACAGCTGATGAGCTTGTAGAGATCGCTGGTGAGACAGCTGAATGTGCTAAGATTTTTGGTGTTGATCCTAAGGTTGCGTTCCTTAGCTACTCAACACTTGGTTCTGGAAAGGGTGAGGATGTAGACAAGGTACGCGAGGCATGCGAGAAGGCTAAGGCTAAGTATCCTAATCTTGCTATTGATGGTGAGATGCAGTTTGATGCAGCAGTTTCTCCACGTGTAGCTCATACAAAATGTCCAGATTCTCCAGTAGCAGGACATGCTAACACATTTATTTTCCCAGACATCAATGCAGGTAACATCGGTTACAAGATTGCTCAGCGTCTTGGTAACTTCGATGCATATGGTCCTATTCTTCTTGGACTTAATGCTCCAATTAACGATCTTAGCCGTGGATGTAACGCACAGGAAGTATATTCAATGGCTATTATTACAGCAGCACTTGCTTAATATGAGAGGAGATAATCCCACAGGGAATCTGTCGGGTGGTCCCGCCCTAAACAGGGCGGGATTTTTTAGATTATGGCAAAATGGTTAATGCACGCGAAACGTGCCGATTTTAAGGATATAGCAAATAAGCTGAATATTGATCAGGTTATAGCCAGAATAATGGTAAACAGGGGTCTAAACAGCCTGGAAGACATGGAGCAGTTTATTCATCCAAACTATAAGAAGATTGCTGGCAATCCTAATGATTTCAAGGATATGTCAAAAGCTGTAGATATGCTTAAAGAGGCAATAGAGTCAGGGGAAAAAATAAGAATAATAGGAGACTATGATGTAGATGGAATCATGTCCACTTACATACTTTTTAGTGCTATTTTAAGATGCAACGGTCAGGTGGATTATGCCATACCTCACAGAGTAGAGGATGGATATGGCGTCAATCCCAATATGGTAAGGGCAGCCTACGATGAGGGTGTGAGATTTATCATAACCTGCGATAATGGTATAGCATCAAAAGATGCGGTACAGCTTGGCAAGAAACTTGGTATGACCTTTGTAATCACAGATCATCATGATATTCCTTTTGTAGAAACAGATGGTATAAAACAGTATATTTTGCCAGCTGCTGATGCTATAGTCAATCCCAAGCAATCAGACTGTGGATACTTATATAAAAACATCTGCGGAGCCCAGGTGGCCTGGAAGCTTGTCTGTGTTTTATATGAGGCTTTTGGAATTAGTGAAACCGAAGCTGATAGTTTTTTACAGTATGCCGCATTTGCATGCATATGTGATGTAATGGAGCTTACAGGTGAAAACAGGGCGGTGGTTTCACAGGGATTAAAGGAGCTTTCTAATACTGAAAATATAGGCTTGGATGCTCTTATCAGGATATTAAATCTCAAGGATAAGGATATCAAGGCTTTTCATGTAGGATTCGTGCTTGGACCTTGTTTTAACGCCTCAGGACGTCTTGATACAGCCACAAGAGCTATTGAGCTGTTGTTGGAAAAAGATGAGAATAGAGCTTTTGCCATAGCAGGTGAGCTTGTATCCCTTAACGAACAACGTAAAACCATGACTCTAAAGGGAATAGAAAGAGCAGCTGAAATCATCGAAAATCAAAATCTTGCCAAGGATCCTGTTCTTGTAATATATGACCCTCTGCTTCATGAATCTCTCGCAGGAATAGTGGCAGGTAAAATAAAGGAAAAATATTATCATCCTACCATAGTCATAACCGATGGGGAGGAGTGCGCCAAGGGCTCTGGTCGTTCCATAGAGGGTTATCATATGTATGATGAGCTAACCAAGGTTAAGGAGCTTTTTACAAAATACGGCGGGCACCCCATGGCAGCAGGTCTGTCTATTTCAAGTGATAAGATCGATGAACTTAGAATCAGACTTAATGATAATTGTACACTTGAAGAGGATGCATTGCAGGAAATAATCAGAATAGATGTACCAATGCCGTTGGAATATATCAGCGAAGAACTGGTTAAGGAGCTTGAACTCTTAGAACCGTTTGGAAACGGTAATCCAAAGCCAGTATTTGCAATCAACGATGCCAAAATACTTAGAGCTAGTTATATGGGAAAAGAGAAGCAGTATCTTAGAATGGTATTGGAAACGGAGTTGGGTACAACCCTGTCTGGAGTATTGTTTTCTGATGTAGGAGATTTTGCAGAATGTGTAGATAAACGACACGGTGTTGGAAGCTTTGATGGGCTTATTTCGGGAAAAGAATCTGTGGAGCTTGACCTGACATATTATCCTCAAATCAACGAATACAAGGGGAACAGAAGCCTTCAGATTGTAGTGGACAAGTATAAGTAGATAGAGTTAAAATTTATAATATGATTTTTTAGAGTGGGGGTATAAAATGACTGATACAACCTATACATTTTTATCAGCAGATAATTATTCAACAATACATTGCCACAGGTGGATACCTGATTGTGAGCCGGTAGCAGTACTTCAGCTGGTACATGGAATGGTAGAGTACATTGAACGCTATGAGGAGTTCGCACGATTCTTGAATTCCAAAGGCTATGTGGTGGCAGGTCACGATCATATAGGTCATGGACATACTGCAAAAAACGACGATGAGCTGGGTATAATGAGAGGCCAGCATCCGTCTGATATTATGGTTGATGATATTTATTCCCATTATGAGCTGCTGGAGCAAGAATACCCAGAGATACCTCATTTTATATTAGGACACAGTATGGGTTCATATATGACCCGCAAGTTTTTATCCGTCAAATCCGACAAACTGTCAAGATTGTCAGGCGCAGTGATTATGGGGACTGGTACCGAGGCAGACAGCGCTATTAACGCAGGCTTGGCTGTTATAGCTGTATTGTCATTTTTTAAGGGGAAAGATTACAGGAGTACCTTGGTAAGAGACATGACTTACAGCGCACCATATAAAAAGTATGACTGTATGGGTAAGGATTATTCCAATTCCTGGTTATCTAAAAATGTAGAAAACGTAGAAAAATACTATAACGACAAATATTGTACTTTTACATTTTCTCTAAATGCATACAAGGGGCTTGTAGAGTGCACTAAGTTCTGTAACAAAACTGAAAATATTGCCAGGATTAGAAAAGATATGCCTTTATTTGTTGTATCAGGTCAGGATGATCCTGTGGGAGGATGTGGTGTTGGGACTACAGCTGCCGCTGATAAATTCAAAGCCGCAGGCGTTGAGGATGTAACACTCAAGCTCTACCCGGATGACAGACATGAGATATTAAACGAGCTTGACAGACAGACTGTATATAATGACATTTTTAATTGGTTAGAGGCCAAAAGGCATAGTAAATAATGGTTTCGAAGGGAGATATATGAAATTATTGTCGTTTGCTGTTCCTTGCTACAACAGTGCAGCATATATGGAACATTGTGTTAAAACACTTCTTCACGGAGGAGAGGATGTAGAAATCATTATTGTAGATGATGGCTCCACAAAGGATAATACAGCAGAAATAGCTGACAGACTTGCAGCAGAGCATCCAACTATAATAAAAGCGATTCATCAGGAAAATGGCGGTCATGGCGAGGCTGTTAACACAGGTATAGCCAATGCAACTGGACTGTATTTTAAGGTAGTTGATTCAGACGACTGGGTTGATGAGGATTCCTATGACAAGATTCTTACGGTATTAAGAGATGCTGTCGAAAATGCCACTTCCCTTGATATGTTAATTAGCAACTATGTGTATGAGAAAGAGGGCGCTGCTCACAAGAAGGTTATGCGCTATTCTTCATTACCTAAGGATAAATATTTTACATGGGCTGAGGCTGGTCATTTCAGAAAGGGTCAGTATATTCTGATGCACTCTGTAATATATCGCACCAAGCTTCTTAGAGACTGTGGACTCAAGCTTCCAAAGCATACATTTTATGTGGATAATCTCTATGTATTTACCCCTATGCCATATGTTAAGTCCATGTATTATCTTGATACAGATTTTTATCGTTATTTTATTGGACGTGATGATCAGTCTGTTAATGAAAAGGTTATGATAGGTCGAATCGACCAGCAAATCAAGGTTAATAAGCTGATGTTTGACGCATATGATTACAGGCATATACCTCACAGAGTAAGCCAGTATATGTATAATTATCTGGAGATGATTACTGTCATATCTACAGTTCTTATGGTCAAGTCTGGCACCGAGGAGAACAAAAAGAAGCGTAAAGAACTGTGGAGATACATCAAGGAAAGAGATCCACATCTATATAGAAAGCTTCGTTATGGCATCATGTCAATGACTACTAATATGCCTGGACGAGGTGGAAGAGTATTGTGCGTTACAGCATACAAGATAAGCCAAAAAATAGTTGGCTTTAATTAGAGGATATTTTAGGAGGTAGATGAGGGCATCATCGTCGGTGTAGTGCCCTCAAACCCTTATAAATCAAGGGTTCTGTAAAATTGTAGAAAATTGTTCATAATGTTTTAAAAAGTTAGACAATTTAATTTTAAAAAAGTTATTGACAAAGGGGTTGTCCTAATATATACTTGCTATTGTTCGCGAGAGAGATACGAAAACACAGCGAACAAACACTTATCGGGGTGTGGCTCAGTTTGGCTAGAGTACCTGGTTTGGGACCAGGGGGTCGCAGGTTCG
>JABUSV010000244.1 GCA_021442555.1 Pseudobutyrivibrio sp.
AACCAACTTGGGCAATTGGAGCCCTCTGTTCGTAAACCAATCACTGCTTCTTTTTTTGTTATGAAAAATAAAATTTTCTCAAGGAATTGATGCATTATCTTTTAACATTTCTGTGAACGTTCTTATCTTGAATTAGTTGTACATTGTTTGGGCAGTTACTATTGAAGTAGCTGAGTGTATTCCTCAGAGTTTTTGTCAACCACACGACTCCCCTGCATAATCATCATGGCTGCAACCTGATTATTAAGGTCATCGTCCTCCATAAGAAAGAACTGCTTAGTACGAACATTAACAATTGAATAACCGTATTTATCCTGAATAACCACCCAATCACTTTGCTCTGCTGTCCATAAATAGGCGTATTTTTGTATGGCCTCAAGATCAACAGCTTCACCTTCAAGCAGCATTTCTGCATCTACCTCAGCAGACACCTTCTGGCTTGACTCCAGCCAGTTTATCAAAAGCTGTAAATCAATTGCTTTATCTCTCTCATAGAGCTGAGTTGAGATTTTGGACTCGTTAAGGTCACTTATGCAATTAAACATAAGCGCACACGCCTCTTCGTCTACGGTATCGCAGGCGAATATATACTCATCGTTATCGATCTTTCCTTTAATATCTGAAATAGAGAGATCCTTGTACTTTCTTACGATTTTGACAACATTTGCTATTGATGTTTGGCCAGTTATCTTAAATCCAAATTCTGACATGTCTACCTCTTATTCCAAGTATAATTGCATTTATCCTATAGCATCCTGCATTATCTTAATTGCAATAGTTCTTTGTTCTTCCTCATTCAACTCCTCAGATAACGGAATTAATTCAAAGAACGGGTTTATTCTTGTCTCCTTCTCCAGGTTATAGAAGCTCTCCTTACCATGCTCCTCATCTGTAACACCATAAAAGATGTTTATACCAATAATAGACGCATTTTTACTTCTTGGGCTAAGCGAGAATAGATATTTATAAGACAATTCTGGTACGTGCTGATTTCTGACCCTCTTGAGGTACGTATATTTTGCATCACATATAACGTACTTTTCCTGGCCATCTTTTTCTATCTTGATGATGTAATCTGGCGTATAACAACAATGCCTATTTTCTACATCGCTCTCGTATGTGAAAGAGATGGTATTGTTTCTATACAAGGAGATGTTGTTTGTCGCCGGATCCTCTGAGCTGTAAATCACAGGTTCATAGTACAGCGTTACCCTTACATCCTCTCTAATGAACACATAGGTATTGTTAAACTCTTTATTCTTATAGTGTTTAAGTCCCGCGCTAGAATATGTGACATTTTCCTCTGAAACCAGCTCAAAGCCCAGTTCCCTGATATTATTAAGTAGCTTAACTAAAACGTAGGTTTCATAAATTGAACTACTGCTTAATAGATTATGTACTACCTTCTCATTCTTGAGCTCATAGCCAATTTTGCCGAACCAATTGATAATGCTTCTATAAATCTGATTATACTGCGGAACAGACATAAATATTGCCGATGGATTTGGCTTGCTAACACATGGATTGATTTCTATATCAAGAATTTGATGGTAAAGAAACCTTAGATTATTAAGCTTTTCTATTGCCTCATTTAATCTTCCCCAGTACTCATGAAGCATAGCCTTTGCGCTCTGATATAAGACAAATGACGATACTATATAGCCATCTTCATGATTGCTACCAGCTGACACAGCATTTATCTGCTTCGTCAGGCGGTCCTTTAGATCATTTGCATCATGAATCACCCTTGTCAAAAATCCAAGCACAACCCTGTTTTCATAAATATCCCTGGTGGCACGGTTTTGTACGGTTAGTGTTTTGTCTGGCAAGTATGTAGACTTACCATATCGGATTCCAGTCACCTCTTTTCTGAGATATTCAGGATGCTGCGTCATATACTGAATTGTCTTAGCCCCAACGTTTTGAAGTTTTTCGACTCTGTCTATTACATCTACAGCCTCAAGCTTATACTTACAGCTCGACTTAAAATAGCTATAAGAGGTTTCGTATATGTTTGCAATATCCTCAAGCAAAATGATTCTTGTTCTAAAATCATTATAGACATTTGCTCCTGCCTTTCCTGGAGCAGATGTAGCTACCTTACTCTTAAGATAATCGCTTTGATGCTCATATACATAATTTAGCATATCCTCCATATAGCGATTTTTTCTGTTCTGCGGAATCAAGACGGATGCAAACTCAGAGTAATAGCATTTTTGCACATTTTCTTCATCAGTGATGGCTAAAGATAACTGCACAAAGCCAAGCTGTCCACTAAACAGCTCCCTTGTAAACTCACCACGCAATATGATTTCATTATCCCGATACACAGCGTCTATTTTCTCGTCATTTAAATAGAGCACGGCATCAGCAATTGGTTCCGTAGTGTTAAGAGTAATGGTATATTCCTTATCCTCATATACCTTCTTATTGACATTAACAATTGCCTCGGCCACATATGGTTGTCGTTCTTTATTTAGTTTTAATTCTACGCCCTCCCCGAAATCAGGAGTCAGAACTAAACTTTCTACCATAAATTCTCTCTGAAGAAGCTGTAATAATTCATACTCTTATTACCACGATTAATTATATCCTCAAGGATTCCAACAGAATTCATCATCATATTACTTGAAAGTATTTCCTTGAAATCCATTAACCACTGACCAAATTCTTCTCCATTTCCTTCAATCTTCGGTAAAATCTTCTGCGAGACGGCAAAGTCAAGTGCAACAATTGATGGGTCATTTCCGAAATCGTCTGGCTCCATAATATGTGATGCAACGTAGCAATAGTTTCTTATTGCACTGTCAGCTCGTGGACTAATATTAATATCAACCAAGCCAACATGCTTTTTGATATCATCATAGATTTTCTGTGCATCAATATCTAAGGACTGATTTACCTCAGAAACAGCAACAAAGGCCTTGTTTAACTCCTCCCAGCTTACCAGTTTTACCACATCATTAAGGTCGCTCATGCTTGTATGTGATGCCTGAACCTTAGGTAATGTAATTATCCATGCACGATCAACCAATCTTGGAGATAACGTCTCTGTCGTATGATCATTGTTGATTGTTGCAAGGAAGTGAAGTGTCTCAGGAACTGAATAAATGTTGTTGTTGCCAAGATTAATTGTATTATTATCCTCAATGTCATCACAGACATTCATAAAATCAGCCCAGTAGTATTCCATAGGACTGAGATTAGCCTCATCAAGAAGCACATAGAATGGATACTTGCTACAATTATTCTTGTGTTCAAGGTTTAAAAGCCTAATCCCGTTGTAAACATCCCTGTTGCTTTCTTCAAAAATCTTTGTCAGAGGATTGTAATAGCCTATAAAGTCACGCTTTGATGTCCAACCTCTCTCCACTGATACAGGAACATAGCGATTAACATTGTTTAGCTCGCCCTTGTCCTCTATATAGCTGTCAAATTCTCGAAGGCCCATCACCTTGGCAAGAATATTGCAGATTGATGTCTTTCCACATCCTGGCTTGCCCGAAAATACAGTCAAGAATCCCTGGGTAGTACATATAAGCAAATTGATTATGGTGTTTCGACTATACTGAGGTCTTACGATTTGAATTGCTTCAACAAAGTATTCTATAACGTCATTTGCACTTAATGGTTCTGACTCTATAGCGTTAACTCGCTTCATTACCTCATAGAAACTTTGCTCCTCATTAGATACACGCCACTCCGCAGCTGACTCAAGCATCTTGCTTGATACAAAACCATCAAAGACAATCCTGTCTACTTCCTCAGTATATCTTCTTGCAATGTCTACAACTCCGCTTTCAAGCTTTCTTGTTTCATTTTTGAGGTCATCATTATGTCTTTCAAAATATGACACATCATTCTCAAGGCCTTTTTTCTTCTGCTCAAGTGCCTTGATATCATCCACAAGATTAAACTTAACCAGTGATTCCTGATACTGGTCTGATGCGTTATGAATGTTGTTCTTTTCTAGTTCAGCAATCTCATCATTTGCTTTTTGCAGTTCCTGTTTTAAGCTATCAATCTGCTGCTTAGCTATTTCAAGCCTTTCATCAGACTCGACCTGACGAGCATTCTGAAAGGCCTCACTTCTATCAACCCAAATCGACGCGTATGCGTCAATAGCTCTTGTCTCTTTGTTGACATGAAGGAAACTTCTAATTAACTCAGAAAAAGAATCCTTTATCTCCTCTGATATATTTCCTGTTTCAATGATTGACTTGACTCTTTGTATTCTGCTTTGCTTTACCTCAGCAGAAAGATTTCCTGCAAGAAGAGCTGACTCAGTATATTTTTTTAATAAGCTTTCTGTTGATTTGTCCTCGCTAGAATCCTTCATCAGTTCTATAACTGATTCAATGAGTTCCTTGTCCGAAATAACATCTCGCTTAATTACCTTTGATTCGTCAACAATGCTGTAAACATATAATGAGGCCCCGTTCCAGCCATCAACTTCGTTCTCTATTACCGTTCTGACACAGTTAGTGTTGTCATAGCCTGATATTACGCCCTTTGCAGTCGCATCATGTGCAATAAAGAAAAAGTCATCTGTTACAGCACTGTATTTAATCTCAAAGGGGCCTGCATAGAATCCGTCCTTGAAGTTTACCAGTATTTTATCGTTTACACAGATGTCATCTCCATTTATTCGAATTCTCTTTGTTGTGTGGATGTCATCGTACAAATCCTCCTCTGAAAGAAGGCGATAATATCCATCATTAGATAAACTCCTAATGACCTTTGAAGAATATGCTTCTGCAAAATTAATCTTGAAAGCTGTTGGGTTTCTTTGTCCTGAGCTGTCATAGTTTTCCTGCAAATCCTCTATTTCAAAATCAAATAACAGCCATTGATCCTGAAACAGATTCTCGCGCATAAACGAGCTCTGCTTCTCATTCCAAAATTCATAAGAAAGGTTAATGTTTCTTTTTATAGATTCATTTCGCAGCAGTTCATCAATCTCATAATCTCTTAATGCGGTATATCCATTCTTATCAAGTTTTCCAACAATATTAAAATTATAAAAGTTATTATAGTAACCAATTTGGCCTACATAGGTTGGTTTTTTTGATGTTTCCATTTCTTCCTCGTGTATATATGTTACTTCAGGTGTAGTCTTTACTTCCTCAACAGATTCTTCTGTCACTTGATTTTGCAACGCCTTTTGTTTTGAACGTTCTTCGCGTTCCTTCTCAGCTTTCTTCCTTGCCGCCTGTGATTGTTCCGCTTTCTCCTTAGCAGTCTTTTCCTTAACTGCCTTTTTTGTAATCTTCTTCACTGTTGGTTCGCTTATTTTGATATTTTCAGGTTCGACAATAGCATCATTCTCTGTTTACTGGCGAATCTCCTCTTTTGAAAACTCCA
>JABUSV010000079.1 GCA_021442555.1 Pseudobutyrivibrio sp.
AACTATGCCTGCCTTTCCAGGTAAAATGCTTCTATTTCATCCGGAGTATAATTTCCAATCGATGAATGTGGGCGTTTGCTGTTGTATCTGTTTATGTATTCAAAGCAGCAGAGACGAAGTTCGTCCTGATTATGAAAAACCTTGCGATTAAGGCATTCTCGTTTCATGTGGCGAAAGAAACTTTCGCAACAAGCATTATCATAGGAGTATCCTTTTTTGGAAAATGATTGCACAGCATGTGATTCTTCGATTATTTGCCTAAATTTAAAACCGGTGTATTCAGAGCCTTGATCGCTGTGAAATAGCACAAATTCAGGTTCTCCTCTGTCGAAGAATGCCTTTTTGAAGGTTGATTTTGTTAAGTCGACATTATGCCTGTTATGAACGCTCCATCCAATGACTTTGCGGGAAAATAGATCGATTACCACGCAGAGGTAGTGGAAAGAGCCATTTACCTTGATGTAAGTAAAGTCGCTTGCCCATACAGAATTTGGTGTAGGCGGATTGAATTGTTGGTTTAACTTATTGTCACAAGGCCCCTTGTCTTTCCAGATGCTTTTGTTTTTGGGTTTGTCAGTCGACCGCTTTGGTAAATTCATAGTATTCATCAGACGGTACACTCTGCCGAGGCTGATGGTAATGCCATAGTCACGTTCTAAAACACGACGGATTTTGTAAGTACCTGGTTCATTGTTATAATCGTTGTAAATATGAATAATAGTTTTCTTTATTTACTGATTTTCTAATGTACTAGGTGCTGGGGCAGAGTAAAAATGTATGATTGTGATAGAAGCAAGGAAGAACGGTATCAAAGCTTCTAGAGTTTGAGAATAAGGTAAAGATATAATACATAGGATTAATTATGGGTGGTTCTGCCAGCTATGCGACTGGTGAGACATTCACCATTGAAAAAAAGAAAAAAAAAATCTAAAATTAAATAAAAGACATATGACCCCTTATGCCAATTGGCTAAGGGGTTAATTATTAGGAGCATTTATGTCAGAAAGACTATTTGAAATATTGCTTACATCATTTCCTCAGCTATTGGAGGCTGCAGTCAGGGTTACTATTCCAGTTACTCTTGGAGCCTTTCTGTTAAGCGTCGTTTTGGGCGTGCTTTTAGCTGTGGTGCAGGTGGCTGATATCAAGGTGTTAAAGCAGCTTTCACAGATATATATATGGATATTCAGGGGCACACCTGTAATAGTTCAGTTGTTTATCATTTTTTTTGGGTTGCCATATGTGGGAATTATAATTGACGCAATTCCTGCAGCAATTATCGGTTTTGGGCTTAATCTTGCAGCTTATAATGCAGAATCTATAAGAGCGGCCATATTATCGGTTCCAAAGGGACAGACCGAAGCTGCGTATCTGGTGGGATTGACATATCCGCAACTTATGAGACGTATTGTTTTACCTCAGGCTATAAGAGTAGCGTTTCCATCCCTGTGGAACAATCTGATTTCTCTTGTTAAGGATACGTCATTGGCTGCAAGCATAACAGTTGCAGAGATGTTTACAAGAGCCCAGCAGGTGGCAGCCAGAACCTACGAGCCTCTTGCAATGTATCTTGAAGCGGCGTTTATCTATCTGATTATCTGTACCATCCTTACCTGGTTACAGCATGTAATAGAGTATAAGATGGCATGGGAGAAGCCTGATGGCAACAGGAGGAAGAACATCGTATGCTAGAGGTGATTAGTGTTAAAAAATCCTTCAAGGACAGCACTGAGCATGTACTTAAAGGCATAGATTTTAAAGTAGATAAGGGTGAAGTGGTAGCGATTATTGGACCATCAGGTTCTGGCAAGACTACCCTATTGCGATGTATCAGTTTTCTTGAAAAAGCAGATGAAGGACAGATACGGTTTGCAGGACACACCTATGATATGAAAACTATCTCCAAGGCTCATATCCATGAGCTTAGGATGAATATGGGATTTGTGTTTCAGAATTTTAATCTCTTTAGAAACAAGACGGCGCTGGAAAATGTTATGGAGGGACTGATAATCCCGAGAAAAATGAATAAAGATGAGGCAAAAAATATCGCTCTTGAAATGCTTCATAAAGTTGGGCTTGGTGACAGAGCAGATTACTATCCAGATAATCTGTCAGGAGGACAACAACAGCGTGTTGCCATTGCAAGGGCGCTGGCGCTTAACCCAGAGGTTATTCTTTTTGATGAGCCTACCTCAGCTCTTGATCCAGAGCTTACTGTGGAGGTGCTTGAGGTTATGAAAAGACTGGCTACAGAGGGCACTACCATGGTGGTGGTAACCCATGAGATGGAGTTTGCAAAAGAGGTGGCAAACAGGGTCGTGTTCATGGAGGGTGGAGTAATCGTGGAGGATGCTCCAGCCAAGGTATTTTTTGAATCACCTAAAGAGGCCAGAAGCGCTGATTTTATAAGGAAAAAATAGTAATTCAGGGGACATAATACTATTGGAGGGTTTATGGATGTAAAGGGACTTATTAACGCTTTGGGAAGCGTTGATAAAAATGCTAAAACCTACGAGCTTACTACGGATTTTGAGTACACTGGTTTAAAAGAGTATCCAAGACCACAGCTTCAAAGAGATGATAAAACATATATCAATCTCAACGGATTATGGGATTATCGAATAATAGATGGAAAAGGTATAGTAATATCCAAAGGGAAAATACAGGTTCCTTTTTCTCCGGAGACCAGATTGTCTGGTACAGATTGCCATACTCTTTTGCCAGAGGAAACCCTGGAGTATAAGCTTGTTTATACAATAGATAAGAAAAAGAAAGGTAAGAGACTGATTCTGCACTTTGGGGCTGTGGATCAGGTGGCATATATATTTGTTAACGGACAGCAGGTTTTCTGCCACGAAGGCGGGTATACATCTTTTTCAATAGATATCACCGACTATATAGATGAGGGCGACAACGAGATTAAGCTTAAAGTGAGGGATTATCTGGACAGAGTAGGATATGCCAGAGGAAAGCAGAGTCTTAAGCCTTGTGGTATGTGGTACCACGCCCAAAGTGGAATATGGCAGACTGTATGGATGGAGTGGGTTCCTGAGGTACATGTTAAGTCCATCAATTTTAAGCCAGACATTGATAGTGATTCATTGTTGATGCTATTGGAAGTAAGCGATACCAAGGGGCAGGTTATTATAACGCCCGTAGAAGACGTGGTGTCGGATTATTATATAACAGGAATAGAAAAAAATCAGCTGACAGTCAAGCTTCTTCTCAAGGATTATGAACTGTGGTGTCCTGAGAATCCAAAGTTGTATCAGCTTAGGGTGGAATATGGCAAGGACTCTTTTGATACATATTTTGCCATGAGATTATTTGGCTGTGAAATGGATGAAAATGGCAGATCAAGGCTTAGTCTTAACCATAAGCCATATTTTTTTAACGGGGTATTAGATCAGGGCTATTGGCCAGAGTCTCTGATGACACCGCCTAGTGATGAAGCCATGATTTTTGATATTATGACCATGAAGGATTTGGGCTTTAATATGTTAAGAAAACATTGCAAAATCGAGCCCATGAGATGGTACTATCACTGTGACAGAATAGGGATGGTGGTATGGCAGGATATAGTCAATGGCGGAACCCAATATGACATGAACATGATATGTAATCTGCCAACACTGGTTAAGCCATGGATAAATGCAGGAGATAGAAACAGGATATTTTTGCGTTTTACAGGAAGACGGGATAAGAAAAATCATCAAATATGGAGAAGAGAATGTGCTGAGACTGTAGAACAACTTAAGGCAGTATGTTCCCTTGGAGAATGGACTATGTTTAACGAGGGATGGGGTCAGTTTGATTCAAGGGAAAATATCATATATATGAAGACATTGGATGACACCAGACCAATTGATTCAGCCAGTGGATGGTTTAGAGAAGGCTGCACGGATATTCTTTCAGAACACATATATTTTAGCGATCTGTTTATGAGACAGTCAAAGGAACCATATGTTATCTCAGAGTACGGCGGATACTCTCTTAAGGTAGGCAATCATGTGTACAGAGATGCAATATATGGCTATCGTCAATATGAGGAACCAGTTGCACTAAGAGAGGCCTATGAGGCGCTATTGCAGCAGGTAGATGATATGAAGGCTCAGGGATTAAGCGGTGCTGTATATACTCAGGTTACAGATATCGAGGATGAGCTTAACGGACTCATAACATATGATCGCAGGATAATAAAGGTTAGATAATGAAGACATTATACATAGATGCTTCCATGGGAGCCGCAGGAGACATGCTTACAGCTGCTTTGCTTCAGCTCTTTAGGGAAGATGAGGCGATAGAGGCTCTTAACAAAATAGATATTCCAGGGGTTAAATACACTTTTGAAAAAGTGAGTCGATGCGGTGTTGTGGCTAATCATGTCCACGTATATATAGAGGGAGAGGAAGAGGATAATGTGCATAATCACAAGCGTGAGCACCATCATCACACATCCTTGGATGAGGTCCATGATATTATTTCATCCCTTTTGATATCAGACAAGGTGAAGGCTGATGCTATAGGAGTATATGACATTATTGCTGATGCTGAATCAAAGGCTCATGGCATGTCTGTGTCTCAGGTTCATTTTCATGAGGTAGGAATGATGGATGCCATAGCAGATGTAGTGGCTGTGTGCCAGTTGATAGATAATCTGGCAGTAGACAGGATAATCGTTAGTCCTGTTAACGTGGGATATGGCCAGGTACACTGTGCTCACGGAGTGATGCCTGTTCCTGCACCTGCTACAGCCAACATTATAGAGGGGATTCCAGTGTATGCAGGTGACATAGAAGGAGAGATGTGTACTCCGACAGGTGCCGCGTTACTTAAATATTTTGCAGATTATTATGGCAAAATGCCTGTTATGACAGTGGAAAATACGGGTTATGGAGCAGGAAAAAAAGACTTTCCTCAGGCCCCTAATGTTATTAGGACTTTTCTTGGAGTCAGTGAAGAGGGAATTAATCGCGAGACCGAGATTATTGAGTTATGTGCCAATGTGGATGATATGACAGCAGAAGAGATTAGCTTTGCCGTTGAAAAACTAATGAGTCTTGGGGCAAGGGATGTATCGGTATCAAGTGTTCTCATGAAAAAGGGACGCTTGGGCACACTTTTTAGAGTAATCACAACAGAGAATATGTCAGATGGGATGACAAAAGCGATGTTTAAATACACCAGTACTATTGGAATTCGCAAGACCATATGTTCCAGACAAATATTAGATAGACAGGAAGTAAGCTATACCACATCCTTAGGTGTCGTAAAAGGAAAAAAATCAACAGGTTTTGGAGTGGAAAAGATAAAGCTTGG
>JABUSV010000243.1 GCA_021442555.1 Pseudobutyrivibrio sp.
TAATATAAGTATAATTTTTGTAAATCTCTTTTTCTTCATATTGTTTTCTTAATCTGGCTTATCGAACTACTGCTCTCGATCCCTTCATTTTTTCAGGTTTTCTTGCTGCTGGCCATGGAAATTGCATATAGTCTCCATATCCTTTAGTCTTGAGAAGTCCATCTGTATCATATGGTACTCCTACCATCAAATCATCCATCGGCATTCTGGCACCTTCTCCGAAGTACTCTCTAGGTATTAGGTCCTTAATGTGCGATGAGACGCCATTAGACTCAAAATAATACTGTCCAGCTTCACCTGCCGCGTACAATCTCTCCCTCTCATAGAGTTTAAACAACCATGATACCGGCAAAATCCTTCCAATGGTTACTGCACACTTGATACATAATCGTTCGATAGATGATACATGTGCATACTCACCAAAATCAACACAATCTCTGTGCCCCATAGACAACGCATATAGCATTTTAATACGTCGCATATGCCGATTATGCTTTTTTTTGTTATCAGAAGCATCATCTAATACATAAATATCAAGTACCATCTTGTTATGCATGTCAGGCCTCAACTGCTTTGCGACCTTTGAAAAAGTACCGTTGGGTATGTCAGAGTCCTTGATCATAAGCCTTGTCATATAATCCAAAAACAAACCATCTCCCAGTTGATTGTAGTCCACCAACTCTAGGTTAGTACCATCAAACATCTCATGACACTTTTCTTTTAGGATATTAAAGTCATGACGCGTCATCGCAACATCTATATCATCATCCCACGGAATCAGAGAGTGGTGTCGAACCACTCCTATTAAAGAACCGCTAGTTATATAATATTTTAACCCATACTTATCACATGTCTTGTCGAAAGTAGTTAATGCATCCATCAGCACGCGCTTAGCTTCTGCCATATAATCTTTTTGTGTTCTGAGCGTAATATCACACTGGTCTGCCATAGATATTACATCATCATAGTGCAGTGTGCGATAGTCAAATTCTCCGTATTGTCTCATACAATCCAATACTGAGTCGTTATCCTTACAGCAAATAACTATCATTACGGAATCCAATCGTTCCACCTGTAATGTGCTCGGAGACATTATCTGAACGTCTCTAATAATAGTATTCCACTTACTCGAGTCAGAATCTATAGCATAGGCTGGCTTATACTCTTTACCATATCTGTCCATAAACCAGTTAAAATACTTGCCTGTACCCCAGAGAACAATTTTTTTGCCATAGAACAGCTCTGACAATGACTTCGCCAGGCTATCTATGCAGCCTCTATCCCATAAACGCCGTGAGAAAAGTTGCACCTCCTCAATATTATTATCTCGAAAGAACAACTTATCCTGCTGATAGTAATATCCATACTCATTTCCAGTAAATACTATTGAATATGGTCGAACTGCATGTATATCAGACTTGGTATGACAATCCCAAGTAAGTTCTATAACATCATTAACACCACTGAGTTCCATGATTAGCTGACGTCTTCTGTCATAATTAACCCATGGATATGCTCCATTGAAATAACAATATAGCTCATCCGATAACAAGCCTATAACCAACTTATCACATTGTTGCCTGGCTGCAGCAATGGTATCCACGACCATATCATTAATGTTATCCATGTATAGTGCCATATATCCATATTTGATAACTGGTTCATCTCGGTGCTGTATTTCTTCCTTGATCTTCGTAGAACTAATGCGCTGAGTATAAGGAAAGAATATCATCTCAGAGCCTACGTTTCTAAGCATATCCCTCTCTCTGTACCATTCTTCGCCTTCGTGATCGTTCCCTGTGAACACGCAATCAAAATGATACAACGACCATGCATCCTGCTTGTGCGTGTTGTGATAATCAACAGGAACCACTTCATCAACATATGAGCATGCCAATAGCATCTCCATACGGTCTTCCATAGATATAGTAGGTTTGCGTCCCTTTTGGTGCTCCACAAACTCATCTGTCATAACACCTACTATCAGATAATCGCACAGTTCCTTACTTTTTCTAAGAATATTCAGATGTCCTACATGAAACAAGTCAAAGGTTCCAGCAGTAAATCCTACTTTGTACTTTTTCGACATATATTTCTCCGTTTAAGAAATGAGACTATCTAATGCAATCAACTGAGTTCCTTCCGGAATATCAAGATTTGCCACTATGCCTTCGTACTCCAGATAAGGGGTGATGACGATTGCCTCAACTTTTGGAATGATATCACTTGCTGCATATACTTTCAATCCATGAAACTGCGTGCTTGACAGTTTGTTATCAATACAGTATTCAAGCCTTACTTTTTTGCTTGACAGTAAATCTTTATATAACATCTCTCCGTGACGGCCACAGCCATACATAGCTATACTTTCTATGCCCTGCATTTGAAGCTTGTCCGCCACAGACACGCCTGATAACTGCATCTGCATCCATCTAGTCATAAGCTCATAAAAGCTACTTTTCCTGTAAACCACATTGTTTAGCCTGTCTATTTCTACACCAAGCTGTTGCCTTAGTTCGTTTTCTTTTATCTTGTACTCTCTCTCAATCTCAGCTGAATATAGACTTCTGTATGCTTCCATAATTTTTTTCTGTTCTTGCGCCATAATATCTGTATCCTCACTTATGCCATCATGTACCTGCCAGCACTCCACCAAATCATCTACCAACATGCACACATGTGGGTTACCCTCACTAATGCATCTGTTAATGAAATCTCTGTCTGCAAAAGCGGTATAATCTCTAGAAAAACCACCTTGTCTCACATAGAAATCTTTTGAAATAATAGCTGCGCTTGCCACAAAATATACTTGTTTAAGTAAATCATGTTTATCAACCCAATAATAACCTTCATTAGCACTACATTGAGGCTCAATGGAACAATCCAACTCAAAATGTTGCTTATACCTACAACATAAAATATCCACTTCCTGATTGTTGTCTTGTAATTCTTTTAGACATCTTAGCGACTTTTCCAATCTATCCGTTTTCCATTCATCATCACTGTCAAGAAATGCGATGTAGTTTCCTTGGGCTAGCTTTACGCCCTCGTTTCTAGCTTCTGATGGGCCTACGTGTTCTGACATGTATACATATCTCACCTGACTCAAATCCATCTGCTCTAACAATGCTTGTGTACCATCGGTAGAGTTATCGTCTATAACAATTATCTCAAGTGGCATAATGGTTTGCTGTTGAGCTCTCTCTATAGCTCTTCTAACTTCATATTTTCTATTATAGGTTGTAATAATAACTGATATCTGTATCGGTTCCTTCAACGCCTTTACCTCTGCAAATCCCAAGTCTTGATGTATATTAAGTTCTCTTATGTACGGACAGTCCATCTTAATCTGGTACATTAGCCCATATAGCTTATCTACCACCTCAAAAGTTATCTCTTCGTCTGGGTTGTATTTATCTATGTAATCACAAAAATACTCATACACCGAATCCTGCATGGCTGTTACATATTTCAGTTCCTCTTCATCTCTGCATTCTGGCGCAAACTCTGGCCTACCGTCTGATGTTACGGCTGCTACGGATGGCTCCATAGACGTCATTATCGTCTCAAAAAAAGTATAGCCCTCTGTGAAATATGTACCATTGTCGCTTCTTCCCAGTTTTTCTACTCTATACATCGGGAAAGATTGCGGTACATCCGCCCACTCATTATGCCCGTAACAACATGCATAAACTGGTATCATCTTAAAATATGCATCGTGTACTAAAAAATTCATTATAGTCCCTGATGCCACAAAATCGACAAACAGATAGGTCTTATCTGATGACAAACCTATCTGTTGCATATATTTGATGTAATTCTCTCGCTGTTTATCTCGTTCTTGAAAAATCTCTTCACTATAACTTAGATAGTAATCCCGAGGGGATATTTCACTGCTATAAGGACGAGTGATTAGCCCTTTATCCAAGTGAAACATTTCTTGCAATATATTCTCTGGACAACCTTCATATGGAAGTGATGCCAAAAACTCCAAATGCTCATTAGACTCCATTCCACTGATCATGGCTACTTTACGAGAAGTATAAAAATAGATTGTCTCTAGCTGTTCTTTTCTTCTCTTTGTTAGCTCATCATACATTCTCTTGAGTATCCAGCCATCTCTCGCAGAAAAGAGTATACCATCTACAGATTGCTCACGAGCTACCCGGTCTATCCACATCACATACTTGGTAAGGATAGGCGCCATGAATGAATAGGCAATGTCTGTGTAATCATTAACAATAGTTTTCTCTTTCAAATGCTGATAAGATAAAGTACACGCCAATGTATCATTGTGAGACTGACATCTATATGTAATTGTATTATAGTAATCTAAAATTTCCATGTAATAACAAAAACAGATTATATTAAAGCACTTAGCATCAACACATCACACCCTAGCGATTGCGCTATTTGATATGACGTTTCATTATTCCTTATTGCTATTATAATTCCATCATCAGGGTAAATGTTAACTATATCTTTCAAAAAAACTGGATGCATTCCTATGTAACTAGGATTATTTGTTACATCTGATACAAGCACAGAAGTGAATTCGAAGTCATTATCCGCCATAAAACGAATCATTCTCTTAGCCCAGGTGCCTGCGCCATATATGTATATATTTTCATGACCTTCTACAAAACTACTAAGTATATCATGAGAATCACTTCGGAACTTTGGATACTTAGATTGTAACACAGTATCCACTCCTGCAAAATCTACTATTCCCTGCCCTTTCAGTAAATCAAAGGTCTTATATAATCTACTTTGTAAAAAATTGAGCATGGTAGCTGCATAATCGCAAGTCTGTATGGTACCTGTCTTGTACCCGGCATCCTGAGCAACATATCCCAAAATACGTTCTACACCATGACTTATAGTACCATCAAGAGGCATAGGCTCTGTGGGAAAATCCTCATAACTCCAATCATAATCAAGAAGCTTTCTCAGGGCTTCTCGCTTTGCCCAAAACACTGTGCCTATAGTAACTGGCAAATAATCTTCGTCTATATCTGCGTTGTCTAATCGTAATCTTCTAGCCAGTTCAAGTGTTACATCATAGGAAACCCCCCATCCTGAAGAATACCAACAGTTCATTATGTCGCCTATTGGTTCTGGAGGGCATAGCAATCCGATATCATCATTGTTATGTAGAATATCTAATACCTCATATATGTAAGACTCTGATGCTAACATATTCTCCCAGATATTTCGATTCCATAATTCAATTTCCCACTTTATATTATTCGCAGCATGAGAGGTCTTCTTATCATGTACAAAACCTATCACATCATAGG
>JABUSV010000204.1 GCA_021442555.1 Pseudobutyrivibrio sp.
TGAAGCGAAGCTTCAGAGACGACACTTCGGGGGAGCCGTAAAACGGCGAGACCGCTTACCTATAGGGAGGATAAGAAGATGAGCAACATGTATATACCACAGGGTTACAAGTCAGCCCTTAACTTAAAAGAGACACAGATTGCAATCAAGAAGGTGAAGGATTTCTTTCAGGCACAGTTAACTGCAGAGCTTAACCTTCACAGAGTAACAGCACCGCTTTTCGTACTTCCAGAATCTGGACTCAATGATAACCTCAACGGCGTAGAAAGACCAGTAGCTTTTGGAATAAAGGAACAGGCAGATAAGGAAGCAGAAGTAGTTCATTCTCTTGCAAAGTGGAAGCGTATGGCACTTGGCCGCTATGGCTTTAACGTAGGAGAGGGTCTCTACACAGACATGAATGCCATTCGTCGTGATGAGGATACAGACAATATTCACTCAATCTACGTAGACCAGTGGGATTGGGAACGCGTTATTAACAAAACAGATCGCAATGAAGAGTTCCTTAAATCCATTGTTAAATCTGTGTATTCAGCACTTCGTATTACGGAAAAATACGTTGCTAACAATTATGATTATGTAGAGTGTATCCTTCCAGAGGAAATCCATTTCATTACCACACAGGAATTAGAGGACAGATGGCCAAATCTTGACAACCATCAGAGAGAATATGAGGCAGCCAAAGAATATGGTGCAATTTTCTTAATGAAGATTGGTGATTTACTCAAATCAGGTGAAAAACATGATGGTCGTGCTCCTGATTATGATGATTGGCAGCTTAACGGTGATATCATCGTATATTATCCAGTAAATGATATCAGTCTTGAATTGTCGTCTATGGGTATAAGAGTAGATGAGGATTCCATTATTAGTCAGCTGAAGAAAGCAGGTTGCGAAGAAAGAGCTGAACTTCCATTCCAGAAGGCTATTATCAACAAGCAGCTACCATATACAATAGGTGGTGGTATTGGCCAGAGCCGTATATGTATGTTTTTCCTCAGAAAATGCCATATCGGTGAAGTACAGTCTTCATTATGGCCAGAAGAAGACATTGCAAAGGCTAATGCGGCAGGTGTTACCATACTTTAACAGAAAATATATAACATAAATTAAAAATAGGTGTTTACTTCAAAACTTTAGTGTGATAAACTAACACATGCTAAGTCATAAAGACCTTTATTAATCATGCTTTTTGGTGTAAAGCAGGTAGAATAGTAGGGAGTATTGAAATGAACAAAAAGCTAGAAACTGCAGAGATGGACGAACTTTTAAGAGCGATTCTTAGTCTTGAGACTGTTACGGAAGCATATGAATTTTTTGAGGATTTGTGTACAGTTAACGAGATGGTTGCTATGAAGCAGCGCTTTGAAGTAGCTAAGATGCTTAGAGAAGAGCGTACATACCAAGATATAGCTGATGAAACAGGTGCTAGTAGTGCTACCATAAGCCGTGTTAACAGAGCACTTAACTATGGTAACGACGGCTACGACATGGTTCTCAGCCGTATAAATAAGTAGCGATTAAGGGGCTGTGGTCAACTTGACCTCAGCTCTTTTTTTGTGTAATATACATCATATAGAACATATTTTCGAAGGATTATTATAGACATGATAGATATTTCCACATTGAATGAACCACAACAACAGGGCGTTTTAACAACAGAAGGCCCTGTTTTAATTTTGGCAGGTGCAGGTAGTGGCAAGACCAGAGTTCTTACTCATAGAGTTGCGCATCTTATAGATCAGGGAATCATGCCATATAACATTATGGCTATCACTTTCACTAACAAGGCTGCTGCTGAAATGCGGGAGCGAATAGATAATATTGTAGGCTATGGTTCAGATGGGGTATGGGTTGCGACATTCCACAGCTCTTGCGTCAGAATACTTAGACGCTTTGGAGAGAGATTAGGCTATGGCTCTAATTTTACAATATATGACACTGACGATACCAAGGTACTTATGAAGGAGATATGCAAATATCTCCAGATTGATACCAAACAGTTCAAAGAGAAGACATTTTTAAATGTTATTTCAGCTGCCAAGAATGAGCTCATAGGACCAGAGGAATTTTCACGTCGTGCAGGCAATGATTACAATATGTCCCGTCAGGCTGCAGTGTATAGAGAATATCAGGCCAGACTTCGTCAAAATAATGCCTTTGATTTTGATGATTTAATCATGAAAACGGTAGAGCTGTTGCGCAATGATGCAGAGGTTGCTTCTTATTATCAGAACAAATTCCACTATATAATGGTGGACGAGTATCAGGACACCAATACAGCACAGTTTGAATTGGTAAGATTGTTGGCCAGCGGTAGAGAGAATCTTTGTGTTGTTGGTGATGACGATCAGTCTATCTATAAGTTCAGAGGTGCTAACATATACAATATTCTCAACTTTGAAAAGCATTTTCCTAATGCAACAATTATCAAATTGGAGCAAAACTACAGATCTACTGCAAATATTCTTAATGCAGCCAACAGTGTTATTGCCAACAATGAAGGTCGTAAGGAAAAGGCACTTTGGACCACAGAGGAAGCAGGAGAAAAGATTGAGCTTCAACAGTTTGATTCTGCATATGAGGAGGCAACCTATATTGCCATGAATATTGCTTCTCATGTTAAAAAGCATGAGTGTACTTACAAGGACTGCGCGGTCTTATACAGGACTAATGCTCAGTCTCGTCTTATAGAGGAAAAGATGATATTTGAGGGTATCCCTTACAAGCTCGTAGGAGGTGTTAATTTCTACAGCCGTAAGGAAATCAAGGACATTCTGGCATACCTGAAGACTGTAGATAATGCTGCAGACGATATAGCAGTTCAGCGTATTATTAATATTCCTAAGCGTGGTATTGGTGCTACTACCATTTCCAAGGTGGCAGATTATGCCAGAGAAAACAACATGGGCTTTTTTGATGCATTGGAAGTGTCAGATGAGATAGCTTCAATTGGCAAATCTGCGGTAAAACTTGATGGTTTTGTACGTATGATAATGGACCTAAGAGATATAGCTTCCAAGCAGTCAATCTCTGCTTTAATTGAGGAGATTTTGCTGCGTACAGATTATGTAGCAGAGCTAAGAGCAGAAGGTACAGATGAGGCCAAGGCCCGTATTGAAAATATCGATGAGCTTTTATCCAAGGCGGTAGCCTTTGAACAGGATCATGATTCTGATGATGTTACGCTTTCTATGTTCTTAGAGGAAGTGGCACTGGTTGCAGATATAGATTCATATGATGCTACAGACGATTACGTGGTTCTTATGACATTACACGGGGCAAAAGGATTAGAGTTTCCAAGAGTGTATATGTCAGGTATGGAGGATGGACTTTTTCCTGGCATGGGAGCAATCTATGATGGAGGAGGAGCTGATTCAGAGATGGAAGAAGAACGTCGACTTTGCTATGTGGGAATCACCAGAGCTATGCAGCATCTTACAATGACAAGTGCCCGTCAACGTATGGTAAGAGGTGAGACTCAGATGTCAAAGTGGTCTCGTTTTGTAAAGGAAATACCAGAAGAACTGGTACACGGTAATCTATGGGAGCCAAAGCCCAGAGATGATTTTTCTGGAATGATATCCGGCGGAGAATACTCCGTATACAGGGGCAGTATCTCAGGTGGAAGTCATAAGCCAAAACTTGCTACAACATACGGCAGTAGGCCTACCAACACCAGTGGTACCAAGATTGAAAAGAGTGAACTTGACTATACTGTGGGAGACAGAGTAAATCACATCAAGTTCAAGGAAGGTACAGTACTTGACATAATAGACGAAGGACGTGATTATGAAGTGACAGTGGAGTTTGATGGAGTAGGTGTCAAGAAAATGTTTGCCAGCTTTGCAAAACTTAAAAAGATATAGTGAAATTGTGCTCAAAAGTGTTATAATATGTATATCAGAGCACGATATACACTATATGTAGTATATATTTCGCTTAATAAGAACGGGGGGATATAGCATGGAGAAATCGACAATTAAGAAGATTCTTGCTTTTATAGGATTGGTAGTTGTTATAGCAGGTATTTGTTATTTTGTATATGAGTATCTGTTTGCAGATCATGACGATGGCTTTCTAGATGATCCAGATGATGCCTTCGAAGATGAGGAAGACTTTTTCGATGATGTAATTATCGAAGATTAAGGATTGTGATTTGTACCAGACCCAATCGGGTCTGGTTATTTTTTTAGTATGAGACTTTGCTGGACAAAGCAATAAGAGGAGTAGAATGAAAAGAGGACAGATATTACAGGGAAAGGTTACAAAGGTTACTTTTCCTAACAAGGGCATTATGGAAACAGCAGAAGGAGATAAGCTTAGAATCAAGGGTGTCATCCCAGGCCAAAAGGTTACTGCAAGAGTTAAAAAATCAAGTCACGACAAGGCTGAGGCGATGCTAATATCGGTGGATGAACCTTCTGAACTGGAGATGGTAAAAGCTTCATGTCCTCATTATGGAATATGCGGAGGCTGTACTTATCAGAGCCTGCCATATGAGGCTCAGCTTGATATCAAATCAGGGATGATAAAAGACTTACTGGTTCCTGTTATTGGTGAAGAGTGCTGGGATGCTTCATATGAGGGAATAAAGGCCAGCCCTTGCCAGTTTGGATATCGTAATAAGATGGAATTCTCTTTTGGTGATGAGATGAAAGATGGACCTCTCACCCTTGGTATGCATAAAAAGGGCAGCTTCTATGATGTCGTTACTGTAGATCAGTGTCAGATAATAGATTCGGATATGAGACGTGTGCTTACCATGACCTTAGACTTTTTTACAAAGGCAGGGGTGCCATATTATCGCAAGGGTAATCATGTAGGATATCTTCGTTTTCTGTTGGTTAGAAAGGCAACCAAGACTGGCGAGTTATTAGTTGACCTGGTTACAAGTACCCAGACATCTGAGTTCGATGAAGATATGCTCTTGACAGAATGGACTAAAATGCTAACAGATTGTAAGCAGTGGGAAGGAAAGCTTGCCGGAATCCTCCACACAAAAAATGACAGAGAGGCAGATGTTGTAGTTGATGAAGGAACCAACATACTATATGGTAGCGATTTCTTCACAGAAGAACTTCTTGGATTATCCTTTAAGATTACTCCATTCTCTTTTTTCCAGACTAACAGTCTCGGTGCAGAAGTCCTCTATGAGACAGCACGAGACTACATTATGAACCCAGCCTCTCTCCCCGAGGGAGGTGTCGCCGAAGTATCATCAACCCCAGCCTCCCTCTCTGAGGGAGG
>JABUSV010000223.1 GCA_021442555.1 Pseudobutyrivibrio sp.
ATTCTGGCTCTTGCCTGGCTTAATTCATTACCCATCAATTTAACCTCCATTTATATAAAATTTAAAATTTCTCGCAATTTATATAATACTTGTTTTCATGTACCATTTCAAGGAAATTGACAATTTATTGACAAACAAAAACTATATGTGAAATTTAAGTTTCCAAACAAAAAGAAATCCCAGAAAAAAAGCATTTCTGGGATAAATAACTATATGGTTACATCTATCGGAGTCTCATAACCTACTTCGTTTTCAGCCTCTTGTTTAAACTCCTCAATCTGTGTTGCAGATAATTCTGGCAATTCTTCTATACTGCTAACACCAAAGCTCCTTAGAAAGTCCTCTGTAGTACCAAACAACATTGGTCGTCCCGGAGCATCAAGTCTGCCAAGTTCTGTAACAAGTCCATATTCGACAAGTTTACTAACAGCAAAATCACAGGATACGCCTCTGATTTTTTCTATTTCAGATTTTGTAATAGGCTGTTTATAAGCAATAATAGATAATGTCTCAAGTAATACATCAGTAAGCGCATACCTTTTGGGCTGTTTTGCAATCCTTATAAGGTATTCATATATATCGGGATTGGTGCACATCTGATATGCTCCATCAAACTCAACGATGTTAATCCCACTATTTTCATCTTCGTATTTTTTCTTAAGAGTTTCTATCGCTTCTATACACTGATTTTTTTCTATCTCCAGGGCATCAGCTATTTTAGATACCTCAACAGTACCTCCCATTGCAAATAATATACCCTCAATAATAGGCAAAAGTTCATTGGTTTCCATAAATAATACACCTAAGCAGCTATCTTTGATTCAATAATGATATCTGTAAAGGTATCCTCCTGTGTTATATATATCTGACCTGATTTCATCATTTCTAAAATGCATAGAAAAGTAACGATAACCTCTGTTTTACTGCGACTGGCCTCTAAAAGATGTCTGAAGCTAAAAGTATTGTGCGCCTTTGCAAAAGCAACAACCCACTCCATCTTCTGTTCTAGGGAAACTTCTTCTTTTTTAATTTTGCCAAAGGATGATCTGATTGGGTCTCGTCTGGAATCCTGTCGTCGTAGTACCTGATTAAATACTTCATTTAACCTGTTAAGAGTAACATCACTCATAAGGACTTCAAGATCAACTGGTGTCTCATATGCCAACACTTCTGGTGGAATGGTAGGAGCTTTGTATAAAACCTTGGTTGCATCCATTTGTCTATCTCTAAGCTCATAAGAAATAGTCTTGTACATCTTATATTCTAACAACTGTTGAACAAGCTCTGCTCTAGGGTCTTCTGTTTCTTCCTCTTCATTGACAGCTTCTTTTGGAAGTAACATTCTGCTTTTGATATCCAAAAGTGTAGCGGCCATAAGTAAAAACTCACTCATTACATCCAACGACTCCTCTTCCATGAGTCTAATGTACTCCATATATTGATCTGTTATCTCAACTATCGGAATGTCATAAATATCTACTTTATTTTTGTCTATAAGATGTAACAAAAGATCCAAAGGACCTTCAAACACCTGTAATTTAAAATTTATGTCCATAAAAAATAACCTCACGAAATTTATGTCGTGAGGTTATGATATAAAATATATTGTGGTTTGTCAATATAGTACACCACTATATTTAGTGGTTGATTGCTTTATAACATCCTATCAAGAGTCTCTCTGATTGCTATAATAAAATCTCTGCTGTTAAGCACAGTAGGGTTGTCAATTGTAGTGATTAACGCCAAGTCTTTGGTCATTTTTCCATCTTCAATAGTCTTAATACATGCTTCTTCAAGTTTATTTGCAAAATCAATAAGTCTTTGATTATTATCTAATTCACCACGTTTTCTAAGAGCTCCTGTCCAGGCAAATATAGTAGCAACCGAGTTAGTAGATGTTTCTTCGCCTTTTAGATGTTTATAATAATGACGCTGAACAGTTCCATGCGCGGCCTCATATTCATAATAGCCTTGTGGAGAAACCAATACAGAAGTCATCATTGCAAGGGAACCAAATGCTGATGAAATCATATCACTCATGACATCTCCATCGTAGTTCTTACATGCCCAGATAAATCCTCCCTCGGATTTCATAACACGAGCTACAGCATCATCAATTAATGTGTAAAAATATGTAATACCTGCTGTCTTAAACAAGTCCTTGTAGTCCTTGTCGAAAATCTCCTGGAAAATATCCTTAAAAGTATGGTCATATTTTTTTGAAATAGTATCCTTTGTAGCAAACCAAAGATCCTGCTTTGTATCCAAAGCAAACTTAAAACAGCTGTGAGCAAAACTCTCTATAGAATCACACAGATTGTGCTGTCCCTGTACTACACCAGGTCCATTAAAGGTATGTACAAGGCTTCTTTCTTCTGTCCCATCACACGCTGTATAAACTAATTCCACCTTACCAGCAGCAGGAATCTTCATCTCAGTATTCTTATATACATCACCATAAGCATGACGAGCTATGGTAATTGGCTTAACCCATGTCTTAACATTTGGCTCAATACCCTTTACTACAATAGGTGCTCTAAATACTGTTCCGTCAAGAATTGCTCTGATAGTACCATTAGGGCTCTTGTACATTTCCTTAAGGTTGTATTCTGTCATACGTGCAGCGTTAGGAGTAATAGTAGCACATTTAACCGCAACACCATATTTCTTTGTAGCTTCAGCCGACTCTATAGTAACTCTGTCGTCTGTTTTATTTCTGTGTTCCAAACCCAAATCATAATACTCAGTATTAAGCTCAATATAAGGTGCTAATAGTTCATCCTTAATCATCTGCCACAGTATTCTTGTCATCTCATCTCCATCCATCTCTACGAGAGGGGTGGTCATCTTAATTTTTTCCATAAATCATCTCCTAATGAACTATTTCACAACAATATTTACAATCTTACCAGGAACATAAATCTCTTTTACAATATTACCCTCAAGCTTATCACCAAGGGCAGCCTTGGCAGATGCAATAACATCATCCTTGGCATCCTGTTTATTTATATTAATTGTTGCTTTAACCTTACCGTTAATCTGTACAGCTATTTCAACTGTATCCTCCACAAGCTTTGATGCATCATATGTTGGCCATGGTTCGAATGCAATTGTAGTTGTATGCCCCATCTTTTCCCAGATTTCTTCGCCGATATGAGGAGTAATACAAGAAAGCATCTTAATAAATCCTTCAGCATATTCTCTTGAAATCTTGCCAACCTTGTATATTTCGTTAACAAAAATCATCATCTGCGCGATAGCTGTATTATAGCCAAGAGTCTCATAGTCGTCTGTCACCTTCTTGACAGTCTGATGATACAGTTTCTCAAGCTCAGGTACATTTTCATCCACAATATTTGATGGTTCTGTAAGGAATGTCCATACTCTGTTTAAGAATCTCTTAGCACCCTGTACATTATTCTGATTCCATGGCTTTGATACCTCAAGTGGTCCCATAAACATCTCATATAAACGTAAAGTATCAGCACCAAAATCTCTTACGATATCACTTGGATTAACAACGAATTCTGGGAATCTCTTGCCCATCTTGATTCCATTTTCTCCAAGAATCATACCCTGGTGAACGAGCTTCTTAAATGGTTCTTTTACTGGAGATAAACCATTATCATATAAAAACCTGTTCCAGATTCTGGAATACATAAGATGTCCTACTGCATGCTCTGGTCCACCTACATATAAATCAACCGGAAGCCAATGCTTTAATAACTCCTGATTAGCAAATTCGTCATCATTATTTGGATCAATATATCTCATGTAATACCAGGAAGAACCTGCCGAGCCTGGCATTGTAGATGTTTCACGTACACCCTTTATTCCATTTGCATCATAAGCTTTCCATTCAGTAGCATTCTCTAAAGGTGCTTTTCCTCCCTTACCCTTGTAATCATCGAGCTCAGGAAGTACAAGTGGAAGTTCTTCATCTGGTAGGAAATAGATATTACCATCTTCCTGATGTACACAAGGAACTGGTTCTCCCCAATATCTCTGGCGAGCAAATATCCACTCTCTAAAGTGATAATTTACAACACGCTTGGCTACACCTGCTTTTTCTAGCTTAACTGTAATTGCTTCTTTAGCTTCTTCAACTGTAAGACCTGTAAACTCTTCAGAATTGATAAGCTTACAGCCTTTACCGAGATAATCATGCTTTTCAAAAGCACAATCAGATACATCACGGCCTTCAATAACCTGTATCATCTCAATATTATGTGCTATCGCATATTCAAAGTCACGCTGATCATGACTTGGAACAGCCATAACTGCACCTGTACCATAGCTTGCTAATACAAAGTCACCAATAAACAGCGGTACTTCTTTGCCATTAACAGGATTGATACATGTTATGCCCTTTAACTGACAACCAGATTTTGTCTTGTTAAGTTCTGTACGATCCATATCGTTTTTCTTAAGAGTCTCAGCAATATATACCTCTACCTCTGCCTTATTTTCAACTCTGTCCATAAGGCCTTTAACAATGTCTCCATCTGGAGCAAGTACCATAAAAGTAATACCGTAGATTGTCTCAATACATGTAGTAAATATTGAAAACTGTCCGCCACCTACAATATCAAACTGCACTTCTACACCAGTTGATTTTCCAATCCAGTTTCTCTGGATTTCCTTTGTAGATTCTGGCCAATCTATTTCATTAAGACCATCAAGAAGCTTCTCCGCAAATGCGGGCTGATCAATAACCCACTGCTTCATGTTCTTGCGGATTACAGGATAACCTCCTCTTTCTGACTTACCATCGATTACTTCATCGTTTGATAAAACTGTACCTAATTCTTCACACCAATTAACTGGCATGTCAATGTACTTAGCATAGCCTGCCTCGTATAATTTCTTAAAAATCCACTGAGTCCATTTATAAAAACTTGGATCAGAAGTAGCTAACTGTTTAGTCCAATCATAGTCAAAGCCAAGTTCCTTTAACTGCTTTGAAAAAGTTGCAATATTCTTTTCAGTAAAACCAGCAGGATGATTTCCTGTTGAGACAGCATATTGTTCAGCAGGAAGACCAAAAGAATCATAGCCCATTGGATGCAAAACATTGAAACCTTGCATTCTCTTCATTCTGGACATAATATCTGTTGCAGTATATCCTTCAGGATGTCCTGCATGTAAACCAACACCTGATGGATATGGGAACATATC
>JABUSV010000107.1 GCA_021442555.1 Pseudobutyrivibrio sp.
ATGATGAAGAATCTTGCTTCACGACATCTGGCAATAGCACCCTCGACGATTGGACGTGTAAGACCATGAATCTTGATATCCATCTGAATAGCTGTAATGCCCTCTTTAGTACCTGTTACCTTAAAGTCCATATCACCAAAGAAATCTTCAAGGCCCTGGATATCTGTAAGAAGTACAAAATCATCATCAGTATCACCAGTAACAAGACCGCATGAAATACCTGCAACCATGGCCTTAAGTGGAACACCTGCTGCCATCAATGACATGCAAGAAGCACAAGTAGAAGCCATAGATGTTGAACCATTAGATTCAAATGTCTCTGATACGGCTCTAATAGCATATGGGAACTCTTCAGTTGTAGGAAGAACTGGAACAAGGGCTTTCTCAGCAAGTGCGCCGTGACCTATTTCTCTACGTCCTGGACCTCTTGAAGGCTTTGTCTCACCAACTGAGTAAGCAGGGAAATTATAATGGTGAATATATCTCTTTTCAGTTACGAATGGATCTAATCCATCAATCTTCTGTGCCTCTGAAAGAGGTGCAAGAGTTACTACATCACAAATCTGAGTCTGTCCACGAGTAAACATGGCTGAACCATGAACTCTTGGAATAATATCTGTTTCAGCTGCAAGAGGTCTGATCTGATTAAGCTGACGGCCATCTGGACGCTTGTGATCCTTAAGGATCATCTTACGAACAGTCTTTTTTTCGTACTGATATATAGCCTCACCAAGTACAGCAAGATAATCCTCGTTGTCAGCAAATGCTTCCTCAAGTCTTGCTGTAATCTCTTTTATATTAGCTTCACGTTTCTGCTTTTCATCGGTAAATACAGCCTCTTCCATTTCAGTTGGAGGAACGATTTCCTTCATTTTTGCAAAAAGCTCTTCTGGAATAGCACAAGATTCATAAGCATGCTTTTCCTTACCAACTTCAGTAACCATCTGATTAATAAAAGCAATGATTGTCTGATTGATATCATGACACTTATAAATAGCTTCAAGCATTTTATCTTCTGGTACAATATTAGCACCAGCTTCAATCATGATAACCTTCTCTGATGTTGACGCAACAGTTAGCTGTAAATCGCCGTTGTCCCACTGTTCCTGGGAAGGATTCACTATAAGTTCACCATTAATGAGCCCCATCTGTGTCATGGCACATGGACCATCAAATGGAATATCTGAAATACAAGTAGCAATAGCTGAACCAAGCATAGCTACAAGTTCAGGTCTACACTGTGTATCAACAGCCATTACAAGATTATTAAGTGTAACATCGTTACGATAATCTTTTGGGAAAAGAGGTCTCATAGGTCTGTCAATAACTCTGGCTGTAAGTACAGAGTTTTCAGAGGCCTTGCCTTCTCTCTTATTAAATCCACCAGGTATCTTTCCTACTGCGTAGCTCTTCTCCTCAAATTCAACTGAAAGAGGGAAAAAATCAATACCATCTCTTGGCTTATCGGATGCTGTAGCAGTCGATAATACCGTAGTATCACCATATTGAATAAATGCAGCACCATTAGCCTGTGCAGCTACTCTTCCTACATCTACACGAAGAGTTCTGCCACCAAGTTCCATTGTAAATGTCTTCATGGTCTTCTCCTTTATATTTAAAATATATTTGAGCAGCACCTCGAAACAACTGAAAATGAGGCGATCTTTTCGCACCAAATTCAGTAGTTTCGAAGCATTCTGCTGTTTACCTAGAAAATAAGCGGAGTATTACTACCCCGCCAGTTTGATTACTTTCTTAAGCCAAGACGCTCAATGATTGAACGATATCTCTCAATATCTGTGTTCTTAAGATAAGCAAGAAGGTTTCTTCTCTTACCAACCATCTTCATCATACCTCTACGAGAATGATGATCACCAGGGTTAGCCTTAAGATGCTCTGTAAGCTCAGCGATACGTGCAGAAAGAACTGCAATCTGTACCTCAGGAGAACCTGTGTCACCTGCTGTTCTGGCATACTCGTTAATGATAGCCTGCTTCTTTTCCTTTGTAATCATGTTGATTTCCTCCTTTAAATATTAATACGCCATTACCAGGTCATTGGTCGGAGTGTCCAAACACCGAGTAACGGTAAAATCATACTTTCAAATATTAACATATATGCTGATAGTTGTAAATATAAATAAAAAGGAGATTCTGTGAAGAATCCCCTTTTTACTAATCTAAAATACTTACAACCTTACATGGTGATCTGTAAAATGCATTAGAAATTTTAATACCACTTCTTGGATTAGAAGCATGAACTATTTGTCCGCCACCAATATAAATAGCAACATGGTTAATTGTTGTACCATTGCTGTAGAAGAATAAATCACCTGGTTGCGCTTCTGAAGCCGAAATAGATGTTCCAACTTTTGCCTGTGTTCTAGAGGTTCTAGGAATAGATACACCATAATGCTCATATACTCTCATGGTAAATCCAGAACAGTCTGTACCATTTGTAAGAGATGTTCCACCCCAAACATATTTGTTACCCACAAACTGAAGAGCATATTCACAAAGCTCAGCTCTAACATCAGAAACACCTGCACCATATCTCATTTCTGAAAGTGTCATGGCATGAGGTAATGTAAGCGCTACCTCAACATATTCAGAAAATACATATCCAGTTTCATCATCTACCAAAACCTTAATCCATTCCCCAAGATCTTCTACAAATTCAACCTCTTCGCCTTCTGCCATTTGAGCCATAACTGTACAATCTGTGCTAGGTGATACACGTACATTAAGTCCACCAACTGTTGAACGAACCATATATGTTGCTAATTCTTCCGCTTTTATATGTGCTTCTTCACCTGTTAACAGATACTCACCTGAAACAAATCCGGCTACATTGCCAGATACAATAAGATACCAGCCATCCACCTCATCAATAACATCACAGGCCGCATTAGCAGGAAATTTACCTAATACTTTTCCATCTTCAGGAGATTCTCTGACATTTAAGTTACCATCGCTTACATTACAGATACCAACGTTTTCATATCCACAAATTGGTCCTTCGTGTGATACAACTACTGTATCGCTGTCCTCAATTTCCAAAACTTCAATATCATTTAATGCAACAGAACCAAGAGCTGCAGAACCGGATACCAGAGAAACATCATTATTTAGTTTAAGCTTGTCAGAATTCTCAGCGTTACTGTCTGTTGTGTAATCAAGCAATAATGTTACGGCAAATACCATTATCATCGCTTGAGAGATACGTTTTTTCATGTAAAAACTCCTAATAATTAAAAAAATACGAAATTTTTAACAATTATAACAACGTATCTTTTCAACTGTCAACCAATATATGTAACAATTTTGTAATAAATTATTTGTTAAAATAAGCAATTGCTTTTTTCTTATCAATGTTCATTTGTTTTTTTAGTTCTTCTATAGAATTGAATTTTTGTTCTCCTCTAATAAAAGATTTAAAAGTAACCTTTACATTTTCACCATAAATCAAACTGTTAAAATCAAGAATATGAGTTTCAATTCCTACTCGACGTTCATCCGTGACAGTTGGCTTCATTCCTACATTTGTCACACCATGATATTCTTTACCATCAATAAGTGTACTCGTAACATAAACTCCATACCTTGGCACAAGCTTATTATCAGGTGGTACAATATTTATAGTTGGAATCCCAATCTTATGCCCCAGATGCGCACCATGTACAACCCTACCCCAAACAAAGTATTCATAGCCAAGCATATCATTAACAAGACTTATATTTCCATTTAGCAATTCTTCTCTAATATAAGTACTGCTAATATCTCTGTCTTCTTTTTTTATCTTGTCTATTATCTTGACTTCATATTCATATTTTGTTGAAAGCTGTTCTAGCAAAGTGGCATTACCTAAGCCTTTATAGCCAAATCTAAAATCAGAGCCTACTGCTATATATTTCATATTGAAACGTTCAACTAATATTCTTATAAAATCTTCAGGCAATGTCTTCATCATTTTATCATCAAAAGGACATTCCACAAGATAATCAAGACCTTCAGATTTTAGCTTGAACATTCTTTCTTCGTTTGTAATCAAGGATGGCGTACAGTCTTTATTAAGACTAATTCTGGGCGTGTTTTCAAAAGTTATTATCGCTGATTTTAATCCATATTCTTTTTTTTCCAATATCAGCCTGTTAAGTAACTCATGTCCCTTATGAATCCCATCAAACTTTCCAACAGTAAGAGCTGTTGGTTCTGTAATTTTGTCATCAAAAAATGAATGTAAATATTCCATAATTATTCTAAAAACATTTTCTCTAATTTAAAGCCTACATCTGGAATATATTGATATATGCCAATAAATCTATTATCCAAAAGATACATTCTAACTCTGTCTAGATTATTAAAATCACTGACACTTTCAGAAAAAACTGAATCTGCTGTTATGACACAACCGTTTATAGCATGTTTTATAACCTCTTCATCTCCTGCCACAAAAAAAACTGGATATGAATCAAATAATTCATCTATCTTGGTAATAATTCTATCAATATTTCCTAATCGAACAATTCGCTCAATTTCATCTAAAGGTTTTGCATCCGATAAATCAAAGGAGCCTGCCTTTGTCCTTATCAGCGCTGTCATAGTTGCGCCACAACCAAGTTTCTCTCCAATATCAAAAATCAAAGATCTGATATACGTACCTTTGCTACAATGAACTCTGATCTTTGCTTCAGGAAGGTTTACGTCAATAACCTCTATTGAATAAATTGTAACAGGTCTAGATTTACGTTCGATTTCTACACCAGCTCTGGCATATTCATACAGTTTTTTCCCATCTACCTTTAGAGCTGAATACATAGGTGGAACCTGTAAAATATCCCCTTCAAAGGATTTAATAACATCTATCAATTCCTTTTCATTACAATTGACCGAAGAATTATTTATTATTTTTCCAGAAATATCATACGTATCTGTTACAACACCAAGTCTTAATGTAGCTTCATAAATTTTATCTTTATCAGTAAGCATATCGCAAACTCTGGTTGCTTTTCCAATACAGACAGGCAATACTCCTGTGGCATCAGGATCTAAAGTACCTGTATGACCAATTTTTTTGATTTTTAAAATACCACGAAGCCTGGCCACCACATCAAATGAGGTATACCCGGCTTCTTTGTATACA
>JABUSV010000056.1 GCA_021442555.1 Pseudobutyrivibrio sp.
AATAACAGTCTTGAAATCACATCTTCTGCCATGTGAATATAGAGATTACCTGCATAATCATCCCTTGCATTCTCTGAAAAGGCTGCCTCATTCCTTCCTGTTTTTCCCTGTTTTCCCTTTAAATAAACGTAAATGTAGTATCTGCCTTTTCTCTCCTTTGCAACATTCTCAATGCTGTCTTTCCCCAGATAATCTCCATCCTTCAGGAAGGTGGAAAAGGTTTCTGTTATTGCTTTTTTTACAGGGGCAACATCAGCATCACGACTGGTAGTTCCATTTACATGAAGGTTAACTGGATACTGCTTTCCCACTGATTCACAGACAGCCTTCAGATATGTGCTGATTCTCTTCCGTTCAGCCTTACACTCTGCCTCATCTACTGCCTCATATACAACACCGCCGATAAAGACAGGTGCTGTATCTCGTTGATTCTTTATGTTTTCAAAATCCCCGACTTCATCAAGTGAAATATAATACATTCTTTTCTCCTTCTATTCTCTTACTACTGCCTCTGGATCGTTGTAGAAGATGTCCTCGATAGAAAGCTTCTTATAACGAGGTGGGTTATATGCAAAGGGTGAGTTAAGTGCCCATAAGAAGTCCCTGTTGTAGCCTCTGTACTCTTCTACCTTTGATGCCCACTCATCAATGATGCTTCCCTTGATAGCAAATTCTGGCTCTACATACTCCTTGTGATTAATCAAATACTCCTGCATGAAGAAATGATAAAGCGCAAAGTATGATGTTACCTTGTAGTTATCAGAAAGCTTGTCAACATACTCGCTTGCAGATGACACTGCACAAAGATGTGCGATAGCATTTCTGTAAAGTCTACAGATATGGTAATGAGCGGTTTCGTTATTAACCACATCCTTGCTCTTTTTGATTACATCAAGTCCATGCTTATTGGCTTTCTTATTCTGAGCAATACGCTCCTCCAAATAAGCCGACTGATTTTCAATATATCTGTTAGTCATGGCAAAGAGTTCATCATAATGTGAGCCTTCTGTATTAGGATATACACTCTTTTTGCAAATAAGGACTGAATCACGCTCTAAGGCATGAATTGCTATGGTGTATTTTGAGTTTACAAATACAAGACCCTTAACAATCTGGTATACAACTGAAAGGTATAAGCCTATGATAGCAGTTACTGCCTGCTTTTCTTCCTTCTTATCCTTGTTCAGGTTATCCTCATTGATGATTCCCTTGTCAAAATTGCAAATCAGGTTTGCAAGACCTTCTATCTTATCGTTGTAAGCATAGACCTTCTTGTCCTGACCACAGGTCAACCAATATCTGTCAATCTGTGTCTGAGGACATTTCTTCAGCACAAAAGTAACAATTGGCTTGCTTGAGGCTAACTTTCTTGCATTTTCCATGTTGGTGTATCTAACCAGATACTGGAATCGGGTAGATTCAATAACATTGTTTGCAATGAATTTTCTAATAGTGTTTGAATTCTTAAATATTGAATTCTCACTCTCATCAAATCCAAGAAGAGTAAGTGCCTCTTCAAACATAAACTGCTTTGCTGCTGGAGTTGGTGTCTCCATTCTTGCAACAGACTTAACAACTCTAAGCTCGTTTGCAACATCTCCTGCATTTATCAAAAACTTGTAATTGTATGAACTGTCTGTCTTGAAGAGAGGCATATCATTAGCCTCCATGATATCTTCAAATGACTGGATATTCTCAAACTTATTAATCAAGGTTGTCAGTAAGTCATTGATTTCCTTGCCGTCTAAGAATAAAGTCATCAAGAACATCAATTTTGAAAAATATGATGTATCCTTGGGAGAAATGGCAACCTCATCAATAGAAATTCTGTCAAGGTCAGCATCCTTTTCAATGGTCTTTACAGCAGCTCCGTTTTTAAGCTTATCTTTGATGCTTATAAATGTTCCCTTAAATACAGGCCATTTATTATCTGCCTGACTCTTATATAATTCGTTCTTCTCATAGTCATCAGTGCATGATCTTAAATCATTTACAAAGCTTTCTGTGGCATGCGCACCCTTTTCAGACTGATAATAATGAAGAATAACAAAATCAAACAGCTTGTAAATCTTTGAGCGAACAGTATCATACTGTGTACCTTTAAGTTCAGGCATATGCTTTTCAATCATAAGCTCGCGCAAGGTTTTTACTCTGAATCCCAAGTTTCTTGCGTCCTTGCAAACGATATAGCGATAATACTCTTCTACCAGTTTTTTCTTCTCTGAAAGTGTATTTGCTCCAAGATAGTCAATAACAAGTGTCAGATCATTTTTGCTTTTTTCTATGAAGTCTTTATTCAAAGCATTAATTCTTGAAGCGTAAAGCTTATCAAGAATAGCCTTTTCTTCTGCCAACAACACCTTATCAAGATTATAAAGAGATGCGTTGTCCTTGTTATCCTTTCGTCCATGCTTTGTGAACTGTCTTATTCTTCCAAGCAATGACAGCATGTAGTAAACGTCCTGCTCACTTCTTGGCTTGGCATTCTCTACGGATTTATCTATCTTGTTGCCTTTACTATCGGTAGTTTTCACCTTATGAGTTTTCTGGGCTTTTATATCAATGCCTGTATCATAAAAAGCATCTCCAAAATAGCGCAGACGATTGTCGTTATAATATGTCTCTAAAAGAGGATAGTATTTATTTTCCTTAAAGCTTGCATAGTCTTTTCCACCAAGATTACCTATTAAGTCTTCTACCTGATCTTCAGTCTTTAACACGTTTGAGAATGCATAGATGATGTTATCAATATGTCCTGCAAGAATCTTTTCAATATCAAGGATGTTGTAGGCTACCTGAATATGAACATTACCTGGCATTGGCTTGCCAAAATATCTTGTCTCAAGTGCATCCTTGGCATTGATAAGGTCGTTTTTAACCGAAATGTTCTTCTGAACATAACCGCTTCTGTCCATCTTGGCACCAACTCTGTTTATCTCGTACTGGTCCTCCTCAGAAGATGCCTTAAACTGTGGTGCTTTAACATTAATATCAGCGATCTGATCATTGACGATCTCCTTTTCAATTATGGCAGTATTGCCCTTTCCAAAGGATGTCATCTGAATCTTATCCTCAAAGACAAGTACCGACTTCAGACCATTTACCTTTGCTCCTGATTTTCTCTTACCTGTTAAGGCAGATTTATCACCCTTTGCAGCTGCAGCTTGCCTCTCCTGTCTTTTCTTTTCTTCTGCAACCTTCTTTTCTCTTTTTGTGTTTTCTGCCTGATACTGCTTACGCTTAGCAGCTTCCATTGCTTCTCTTTTTTCTTTTGCTGTAATTTTTTTTGCCATGTTTATTACCCCCTATTATCAAATACATTATTATTTAAAGATTACTTCTACCGTATACTGCTCATCTATGGCTTTAACGATAGGCTCATAAATCTCTTTTACCATCCTTAAGGCAATCTCATTTGCCTTTTGTCCATTTTCTGCTGTGTCAAATTCCTGCTTTAGTTTTTCTCTAAGCTCCTTTTCAATTTCAACATAATCAGAATAGGTTAGCTTAATCTTGCCCCAGGCTAATAGCCCTGTATCCACCTCATCAATCTTGATTTCATCTGGATTAATCTCAATGGCCTCAAGTGCAGGACGTTTGACCGCTATTGTTAGTGTTTTATTCTTTGAATCCTGAATTATGTCATCAGCCTTAAGGTCCTTTAAGTCAACTGCAAAAATACCCGTTCCCTTATAGCTGACAGTTTGACTCTTTTCTAAAGCCTTAATATCCAAGTATTTGCAAACCCTGTCTGTAAGCTTAATAGATACCTTAGCTTCCTGAGTAGAAACAATAAGCTTTCTCTCTTCTTTATGGTCTGAAAGAAGAACATCTGAAAACTGAACCTCTACCTTGCTGTCTTTTAGCTTTATTGTATTAAGATCAAGTTGCTCTACTCCATCATCAAATTTCTTGCTGGTTTCTTCCTTGGGATTCTTAACGCCCCAAATCACTATTCCAATGATAGCTATCAGCAAACATGCGCAGATTATATATAAGAAGTTTTTTCTCATTAAAAATCACCTCCCTTAAGTTGCACTGGCCTCCTTATCTTTCACCTTTTTCTTTCCTGGCTCTAAAGAAGCTACCTTAAACAATTCTGTAATCAACCATTTAAAGAAAAAGAGAATTACAACAGGCAGTACAAAGGTTGTAACAAAAAGTATTGCAATTACATTTATGCATTTGGTAATCAGATTTTTAAAGTAAGTTACTAAATCACTTACACCCGCCATCGCATTTTTCAATGCATCTGACATCTTATCTAATATGCTTTGATCCTCATCGTCTGACTCCATGATGTCCTTAGCCTTTGTTGCCCCATCTTCTGCCTCCTCAAGGGTTTCATATACATAATCAAGGTATTCTCCCCCAACTGTATCAACAAAATGGGTACTGAATGGAACCACCAACACCACTGAGATAGCAATTATTAAAAGCTTGTTTGCCAAGCTCTTAAAAAAGCTGATGTCAGTTAAGATTCCTACTATATGAAGCAGGCATCCTGCTGGAATCATATATGAAAAGGCGATACCAAAGCCTTCAAGTACAACAAGCTTTTCTGCAAAGATAACTGCCAAAAGAAAAACGCAGTACTTACTAAACTCTGCAATTATATCTGCAAGAGGTGTTGCTATGTCATCAGGCAGTGTAGTAATCAGCACTGACAATGACATGGTTGATGCAGAAAATGCCATCACGACATCTTTATCCTCTTCAAGACTCTCTAAGGATTCCAAAACAAATCTATTATCTGGTGCTTTACTTGCAAACACAAACATAGAAGTAACCATCACAAGCACGCAAACCAATATCTTCACTAATTTAGTTATATTCTCGGTCTTACTCATCTGTGAATTCCTCCTATATTTCTTAAATTTCTAATGCCTCTTAGTTTGTACTGTTACTTCCTAAATCTCGAGGGTAACAGTCCACCTATGGTTGACACTCCCACAGCTAAAGCAGTGGGATTCTTGCTACCTGCCAAGTGTATTGGCTGACCAGTCCATTTCTGGTAGGTCGTAGTGCAAGGTATGGGTATGCCATTACCCATCGTAGGGCAGAACATATAGTTCCCTACGCAGTTTGTCTGTTACCAACAAACTCAGTTGAGTT
>JABUSV010000128.1 GCA_021442555.1 Pseudobutyrivibrio sp.
CATCAAGGATGTTTTGACCCTTCGCAAGCAGAGATATTTTGTGGAAGATTATCAGGATGCCCAGATTCAGCAACAGAAGAATCAGATCAAGATAGCTCTTGGGGTAGAGTGCCCTACATATGTTATAGAGGGTATGGTGGTATCTGGTATTATGATAGCCATAGCCTTTGAAATCCTCTCGGGTGCTGATTCTGCAGCCCTGGTGGAGTCGTTAGCAGCCATGGCTGTAGGTGCTTTTCGTATACTTCCATATCTGGGCAAGGTGGTAAGTGAGATTAACGGAATCAACCAGTATACTTCCAATGTGGATGCAGTATATCAGGAGACCCGTGCGGCAGAAAAATATAGGAAAGAGCATCCAGAGGCTGATTATCGACTGATCGATAACAGCAGAGTGGATAACACTAAGGAGTATTTCAAGGAAAAGCTCTCTCTCAGAGAGCTGTGCTTTGCATATCAGGGTGAGGAGGGCAGTCATGAAAATGTCCTAAATGGTATTAATCTGGATATTAAAAAGGGCGAATCCATCGCACTGATAGGACCATCAGGTGCAGGCAAGTCTACCATGGTAGATGTAATCCTGGGGCTCTTGGTGCCACAGCAGGGTGCCATCTACATGGATGACGAGGATATCACAGATATGCCGGATATCTGGTCCAAGGTAATAGGTTACGTGCCACAGTCAGTTTTCTTATATGATACTACCATAAGACAGAATATCGCTTTTGGTGTGGCTGGCTCAGAAATAGATGAGAACAGGGTGGAAGATGCAATAGACAAGGCAAATCTCACTGATTTTATAGAGTCTCTTCCGGATGGATTGAACACCAAGGTAGGAGACAGAGGTGTGAGATTATCAGGTGGACAGCGACAGCGTATTGCTATTGCAAGAGCTCTCTACCATAATCCTGAGATACTGGTATTGGATGAGGCTACATCAGCTCTTGATAATGACACAGAGGCAGCTATTATGAGCGCTATCGACAGTCTTCATGGCAAGATGACCATGATTATTGTAGCCCACAGATTGACTACAGTGCGCAATTGTGACAAGATATTCGAGGTAAACGGTGGCAAAATCACCGAGAAGACAAAGGAAGAGGTATTAGGGTAATGAATACACTGTATCTGGTGATGCCTGCTTATAATGAGGCAGAAAATATTAGAAAAGTAATAGCAGACTGGTATCCAGTATTAGAAGAGGCATCTGAGGACTCGCGCCTTGTAATAGCTGACAGCGGCAGCACTGACGATACTCATGCCATACTCCGGGAGCTACAGGCTAGCGAATATCCTAAGCTTGAGATATTGGAGGATACTATAAAATATCACGGCCCAAAGGTAATAGCGCTATATGATTATGCTATCAAACAGGGGGCTGATTACATATTCCAGACAGACTCAGACGGTCAGACTGACCCTGCAGAGTTTTCTGATTTCTGGAAGGACAGAGAGAAGTTTGATGCCATATTTGGCAACCGTACTGTAAGAGGTGATGGTCAGAGCCGTGCCTTTGTAGAAGGAGTGGTATGTTTTCTGCTTCGTCTGTATTTTGGTGTTAAGGTACCAGATGCCAATGCACCGTTCAGACTCATGAAGACTGAGACTGTTGCAAAATATCTCTACAAGCTTCCAGCAGACTATGACCTGCCTAACATCATGATGGTAGCCTACATGAAGAAGTTTAATGAAAATGTAGACTTCAGGGAGATAAGCTTCAAGCCTCGCCTTGCAGGAGAAAACAGCATCAATATTCCTAGTATTGTAAAGCATGGAATGAATGCGCTTAGAGATTTTCACAGATTAAAAAAGGAAATATATAATGACTAAGAACAATATACGCAACAAGTGCATAGCGGCCTTGATATATGGATATCTGGCGCTGCCTTTTATTATATTTGCCTTTGGATGGCTGAGATGGTATCTGGCCATTATCATAGGTGGACTTGCCATAGCAGGTTTCGTGTTGTGCATTAGAGATACAGTACTGGATTTTGACTGTATATTTGATAAGGATAACATACTCAAGTTTGCCATAGTGCTTTTTGCCCTGGGAGCATGGGTGAGACTGTCTGGAATAGGCTCATACTGTTTTCAGAACACAGATCATTACTGGCGAAACTCTATATTTACAGTATTGTCCAATCATGAATGGCCAGTTATTGTGCCATTTGAAGATGGCAACCGCACACTGGTATACTACATAGGCTTCTGGCTTCCATCAGCTCTTGTATCCAAGATAGCTGGATTTGACATAGGATGGCGTTTTCAGGCTCTCTGGGCCTGGATAGGAGTGGCTCTTGTGTATACCATGATATGCGTATGGAGAAAAAAAGTAGAGATATGGCCTGTTGTGGTATTTGCTTTCTTTTCTGGACTGGATTATGTGGGAAGTCAGTTGGTTACAGAGCAGATGCTTCCTCTTTTTGGAATAGATCCCCTGGAGGGATGGGTTCTTGATATGCAGTTTATCAACAACACCTCGCTGTTGTTCTGGGTATTCAATCAGGCTGTTCCGGCCTGGGTATGTACCATGCTGTTTGCCATAGAGGATACCAAGAAAAACATTCTCTATCCTATGGCTTGTATCATGCTAAGCTCTACTTTCCCATTTGTAGGTATGCTGATGATAGCTATCTATTATTGTATAAAGGGTTACAGATATAACCAGGGAACAGTGGTTAAGGATTTTGTCAGCACAATCAGACCAGTGTTTTCTGTTCAAAACATCATAGGAATATTGCCAGTAGGTGTTACAACACTGCTGTATCTTATGACCAATCTGTTTGCTGCTAACAAGACAGAGGAGCTTAACTATGCCCTGACTTCCTGTGTGATGCCAGTAAAGGGCATGGCTGTAGCACCTGTTGGAACTCTTGCTGCGTACATGTTTTCAGGACGTGGATTTGGACATACAGTGTGGATGTTGTTCTGTCTGTTGGAGTTTCTGGTATACATAGGACTTATATATGATTACCAGAAAAAGAATCCAATGATGTACATAGTAGTGGCATGGATGCTTATCTGTCCTTTTATCAAGGTAGGCGAGAGCTTTGACTTTGGAGCCAGATCAGTTATTCCAAGTCAGATTATGCTGATACTCATGGTTATTGATACCTTGGACAAGGCTGTCAGGGACAAGAAGAAATATGTTCTGATAGGACTGGTGTCAGTTATGATGATTGGTGCCCTGTCTCCAATTCACGAGATACAGCACACTATCGTATATACTACTACCTTGGACAATACCAATGCTAACTATATAATGGGAGTAATAGGAGAGGATACTCTGTTACATGGTGGTAACTTCTCTGGTCCTGATGATTCCTTCTTTTTCAAACACATGGCAAAACCTTATGAAAATTAGATTAGCAGATTACGTTGCCAATTTTTTGATTGAGCACGGGGTGACAGATGTGTTCTCCGTAGTAGGCGGAGGTGCAATGCACCTAAACGATGCCCTGGGCCATGCCAAGGGTCTGACAGTTACATACAATCATCACGAACAGGCCTGTGCCATTGCGGCAGAGGCCTATGCTCGTCTTGAGAACAAAATAGCTGCAGTATGTGTTACCACAGGACCTGGTGGAACCAACGCCATCACAGGAGTGCTGTGCGGTTGGCTGGACAGTATACCTATGATGGTAATCTCTGGTCAGGTAAGATATGACACTACAGCCAGATATATGCAGCAATACACAGATGGTCTGCCTCTTAGAGCTGTAGGCGATCAGGAATACGACATCACAAGAGCTACACAGCACATGACAAAATACGCTGTAATGATAGAGGATCCTAAGACCATCAGATATCACCTGGAGAGGGCATGGCACCTGGCTACAACAGGCCGTCCTGGTCCTGTATGGATAGATATCCCGGTAAACTATCAGGGAATGTATATAGAGACTGATGAGCTGGAAGGATACGACAGCACAGAGGATGATGCCGCCCTTCCTCCTGCGGTATCCAAGGAGACTATAGATGAGGTATTAGAGGCCATCGCAGTAGCCAGAAGACCAGTTATACATGCAGGCTACGGTATCAGATTAGCTGGAGCGTATGAAGAGTTCAGACAGCTGGTAGATGTGCTTCAGATACCTGTTGTTACATACTGGAATGCAGTGGATTTAATAGAATCAGACCATCCACTATATGCAGGCCGTGCCGGCAACATGGGAGACCGCGCTGGCAACTGGGCCATCCAAAAGGCCGACCTCATCCTTGCCATTGGCACACGAATATCCATCCGACAGGTGGGCTACAACTGGACCACCTGGGCTCCAAATGCACGGGTTATCATGGTGGACATCGACCCCGCCGAGCTCAAGAAAACTACTATACATGTAGACATGCCTATCTGGGCCGACGCAAAGAATTTTATAGGCTCCCTCTTAGAGGGAGCTGTCACACGAAGTGTGACTGAGGGAGAGGGAGAAAAATCAGGAACTGTCACACGAAGTGTGACTGAGGGAGAAAAAAATACTTGGCTCACATCTTGCCTCCGCCTTCGCAACACCTACCCAGTAGTTCGCCCGGAGCAAAAGAATGCCAAGGGCCTTGTCAACGTATATGCTTTTATAGATTACCTCAGCAGCCAGCTGCCAGAGAACAGCCTTACAGCAGTATCAAACGGAGCCTGCTGTGTAGCAGGCAATCAGGCTTATCATATACAGCCAGGCAGTCGTATGCACAACAACAGTGCTACTGCATCCATGGGCTATGGTCTTCCGGCTGCTATAGGAGCCTGTATCTCAGCAGGACGAAGGGATACCATATGTTTGGAGGGAGACGGCAGTATCATGATGAATCTGCAAGAGCTGCAGACAGTACTGACCAATCATCTGCCTATCAAGATATTCCTCATCAACAACGATGGATATCACTCCATCAGACAGACTCAGAACAATCTTTTCAGGGAGCATAGTAAGGTTGGAATAGGTCCAGAGTCGCATGACTTAGGATTCCCAAGCTTTGAGCTAATTGCCAAAGCCTTTGGCTACAGTTATATGAGTGCTCACAGTAATGAGGAGATGCGAGATACTGTAGATAAGGCTCTTGCTACAGCAGGACCTATGTTTAT
>JABUSV010000039.1 GCA_021442555.1 Pseudobutyrivibrio sp.
GGCATCTCTTAGAAACGGAATCATCTGGATATAACTGCTGTTCATCAGCTTTTCAGGAGATAATATCAGGTTGATGACAGGTATAATCACTGCCACTCCAAGTAACTCCATTGCTGAGCCTATACAGGTAAGTATCAGAATCAGCACTGATAACAGCTTCTGTTCCTTGCTGAGTATGTAGTTTACTTTTCTATACATGGATATATTATCATTCATTAATCTAATCTCTATAACTCAAAAACTTTGGCTGCATCTATGCAAAGGTCATATCTTGGCTCATCGCGCTCCTCAGGGATAACCAGAGAATGAAGCTCACTAAGAGGAACAGTCTGCATATCAAGGTTTGAGAAGTCTTTTTTTACCTTAATCTTGTGATAGTCAAGGCAGTAGCATTTACATCCCAATATGTATCCTATATACAAGCTGGAACTACTAAAAGAGAATATAACATCACTTCTCTTAATACTCTCAAACAATCCTTCTCTAAATACAGGAATCTGTTCAAAGCCGTATTTTTCAACTATCTTTTGAGCGTGATCTACATAACCCTGACGCACATTGGTAGGATGAAATCTAAGAAGTACCTTGTAGCCACTGTTCTCTTCAAATCTCTTGAACTCGCGGAAGATATCCTCCCAGTATTCAAGAGTCTTTTCTATGGCAAGTGGTGTGACCTTGTAAAAATCTGTGTAGGTAAAGTCCCCCCACAAGCTAGGCTGAACCGCGTTTGGAACCAATAGCGTTATCGTCTTTCCTGTTCCTTGGCGCTTTCTGATATCTTCCATTGACTCTGTAAGAAGAGCTGTTGTTACTTCTGGACAACCACATATGGTGTTGATAGTTGGCTGATATCCAGGCACAAAATGCTCATACTTCAGGCTAAAATCTCTGTCTGCATCATTCCAATACATATGTTGGTCTGCTACAGCCAGATTGCCATAGGAATGGAACTGTCCCGCCTCCTGCACCCAGTAATGGAACATTTCTTTGGTTCTGATGCCACATCTCTTGCAGGCTAATATTGTTATATAATCTGGAAGATTATATTCATTGATGGTTACAAACTGCTCAACATTATATTTTTTAAGCAGCGCAGTCATCTTGTTGATATCTGCCTCAGACGTCTGTCTAAGCTGATCAAACAGGCTCTTTGCCTTATCCCTGCAGTCAGAACAGGTGCTTCCATTTGCCTTCATCTCATCCAACATATCGTATATCTGCGCTACCACAGCCTTGGTCTCATAAGATACCAGTCGCTGTCCTACAGGCATTACTCTTCGTCTTAGAACCTTTTTTCTAAGGGCATCCAGCTTCATGAGGTTGATGGGATTGCACATATATACGCACAGAGTACCGATAACATTGTAGTTATCCAGTATCTCGTTCATAAAGCTGTCGTATCTGTTGATATCCCAGAAACACTCAGACATAAGGATTGCAGGCTTAGACTTGTCATAGCGGCTCTTTAACAGCTCATAGATATAAGTCAGTCTCTTACCTATTCTTCTTGGAAGGCTAGGTACAACATCCCACTCTCCCTCCAACAATCTGGCTCTGCCATCAATATCTGTACGATAGTATATCAGCCAAAGCAGGGGATATATATCTGAGTATTCATTTTTAAGCTCTTCAGTGAGGTAGTTGTCTACTTCTGCTGACATATAATCTCCTTTACTCTTTCAATGCCTCGCTCCAGTCGAATCTTGGACATGCGGTCTCTCATCTGTTGGCGCACCTGTGGGCTGTGCATAAGCCACAGCACTGTCTCAACGATTGTATCGTTGGTTATATCGTTGCCGTTGCCCAGATTGATAAATCCGTTGTGCATAAATCCAAACACATGAGTAGCCTCTCTGGCACTGTGAGACATGATGATAGTAGGAACCTGCTGGCTGGCAAGCTCGTATATGGTACGTCCCTGAGATGAAATGGCAAGGTCTGCCTCATTCATTAGTCGGGCCATGGACTTGACATTGTGTAGGCACTCGATATTCTTGGTGGAATTCTTAAGCTTGGCCTCAAACTCAGGTGTAGATTGATATCCAATTCCAAGAATAACAGTGTACTTAACATCACTATCTTCTGGAATCTGCTCTACAACATCTAATATCCTCTCTGTAAAGCCTGATGGATCTGTTCCACCGAAGGCGATGAGTACGTTTTGCACCTTCTCCGAAAAAGCCTTAGGCTTGTGCATCAAAAACTCATCTCTGAGGCAGTAGTATTTCTCTCCCCAGTATACGTTGCCCTTTACCTCTGGCATTGGCTCCAGCAATGAATTGATTACTGCATCTGCATACTCTGTGCCTGGACCTATGTCCTCAAAGTTTACTACTCTGTCTACTATTTCCTTTTCCTTTATGACAAAATCAGCCTCAGTATCCAGGATATCGTTGATAAGAATATCTGGCTGATAATCTGACAGATATTCAAAAATAGCGTCTCTGTTATCGATTACATCATACTTCATGTGAGAAGCCTTTAGCTTCTCGATACCCATGGTTGAAGTCCTGGTAGTTACTATTCTTACCTCGTTTTCAAACAGGGCTGATGCCAGCATTATGGCTCTGAATATGTGCCCTGTTCCTATCTCCTGGCTGGCCTCTGCAAAGATTACTATGCGCTTTGAAGAGAGCTGATGTTCACACATGAGCCAGTCTTCCTTGGTATCGATATCCACAGACTCCCTCTCAGGCACCTCAAATACAGATATATTCTTGCCAAATCTGGAAGTAGGTGTTACAAACTCACGCTTGGTTATAACAAAAGCACCTGTCTCGTTATACTGTGGTGGAAGCTGCTGACGATTAAGACGTGCTACATAATTAGGGCGAAGCTTACCCTCATCATCTCGTCCCCATGACAGATGTGGCATGTTAACTACTGATATTACTGTGTCATAATCGTTAGCGATAAAATCATCTATTGCCGCACTAAGGGTAGCTGCTGTAAGACATGGCGATGTAGGCTGCATAGTGATAACTATATCCACATCTCCCAACTGCTCACACACATGGTTGATAACAGGATCCAGGGTAACTGCATCTGTAGCCAGCTCCTCAGGTCTCATGATAACTCTTGCTCCGCACAGAGTTGCAACGTCTGCTATCTCTTCATCGTCTGTAGACACTATTACATCTGTAATGGTTGGCACAGACAGTGCGTTATCTATGGCATATCCAATAAGAGGCTTGCCATTCATAATCTTGATATTTTTTCTTGGAATACCCTTGGAACCGCCACGGGCTGGTATAATCGCAACTACTCTCATACTTCTCTCTCGTAATAAAAATCTTCTGGCATGCCAGCTGCCTGAAACGCCAGTATCAAATCTATTGTATCACCTGCCATCTCCTCCTTGGAGTAAGCCATCTCACCCCTCCAATCCAAAAAATGTCTGATACATGTTTTGCCAAATGCCGCAAAGAACTTCTTGCTGTTCTCTGGCTTTAGATCAAGTCCTGCTCTGATTGCATCTATAGCATCCAATACACTTTGTTCATCTGTAATCCTGAATGAACCTGGGGCACCTACCATACTGCTGGCCGAGGTACACATGATTGGAATACCCTTCACCAACCCTTCTGCCAGACAGGTTCCTGTCTGACAGGCAATAGCCAATGCCTTGTCCTGTATCTCTCCTGTTGGGTCTCCTATGTGAATCAGTCTGACATTAGGGATTCTAAGCAGCTCCTCATAGAATACCGGTTCTCTCGGAAACTGTACAAAATGTTCCTTTACATAGAGCTTTACACCTCTTTTTGCCGCTGCTGATGCTAATAGTTGAATAGCTGTCAGCTGATTAGCACAAACTCCTGCCTTAGGTAAAAGTGTTGCCTCTGGCATCTGCTGCATAGGATAGAGGATATACTCCTCTCCTTCTACAGGATGTACTGCATATTTTTTGTCATAGTACCAGATATCCTTGTACTTCTTGTAGAGGCGTCTGCCCTTGATGCGGTTGCTTCTGAATCTAAAGGTCCACACCAGATCATCTGTTGTCTTGCCGCCTCGATATATGTATCTTAACAACTGAGTTCCCATGTCCTTGAGATCCTGTGACATGGTACCCATAAAGTTGCTTTTTTCGAATTCACTGTTGGTCTTATATTCTTTTTTCATTCGGGCTTCATCATAAGATGAACCAGAGGACTTGGTCTTTTCATACCATTTGCCAAGGTTATCATCAAGCTCTATATTATCGTGCAATTCGTAGCATTTGGCCGCGTTAAAACCGTTGTGATCCAATCTGGTACATACAGTACCCAGGTTAAGCTGCCATAGCTCATCTACTATAAGAGTAGGAATACCCTTGACCTTACACAAAGCATAGATGGCATACTCCCAGCAGGCATGTGGAGCTACAACAAAATAAGCCATACCTATCTCGTCTCTGTCCAGGATATAATTCCAGTATCTGATATGCTTGATATACAAATCATCCATCTCTACGTAGTTTAACAGATGATAATGATATGTACGCTGAGTCATGTTAAGCATATCATCCTTATATGGCAACAGAGCCTCCCACAGTGTCAATGGCACTGCTGGCAGGCTGTCATAGTCTTCATATTTGCAAAAATATCCATCAGAAGCATATAGCACGTTGTAATACTCTGCAGGATACGTATCGTGTTCGTCGTTCATCACTACAACTGTACACTTATCAAAGCCACCCTTAGCTCTAAGGTTTTCTAACAGATTTGCCTGATAATTGTCGCGAGAATCACTCGCTCGGTATAATATGTTCATTTTTGATTCCTTTTATCTCATCAAATACTTCTGTGGCATAAAGCCTTCTGCATACTCCACCAGGTTGGTGTAGCCCCAGATATGATTACGCTCCATATTAGTCTGAAACAGGGCATTGTTACGGTTGTGGTCCCCTGTGTACTGAGCCAGAGCCTCTTCCTTTTTGTCGATATAATCACTGATATCTACGTAAAAAGTAGGATTGAACTGGTGAGTAAGCTGATACATATTACTCTGATAGAAGAATATGTTCTCGCAGTGTCTTGCTGCTGTAAGGCACA